>CAYSON010000323.1:0-4516 GCA_964432635.1 uncultured Desulfopila sp. | reverse complement strand
GAGACAATCTGGCAATCCACTCTCGGGGAGTCGATGGTGATCGGTAACTATCACCCTCCCCCCCAAGGCTACGATGAGTTCTATTTCCCTTTTGTTTGATATTCCACAATCTACCGTAATCAGGAGGAAGTCTTTTTTCTTGAGAAGCACTTCCTGTTGAGCAAACCAAGCGACGTTCAGACCATACCCTTCAGTAAAGCGGTTCGGAATATGCCAGGACACTTTCGCATCGAATTCCCGGAAAAAATTGACGAGAAGAGCCGTTCCGGTGGTGCCATCGACATCATAGTCTCCCCAAATAACAATATCTTTACCGTTGACAATGTATTCGGCAACTAGGTCAGCCGCCTCAGGTAAATTCACCATCGTCTCCGGCATCGGCAGGTCGCTGAGGCGAGGAAAAAGAAAACGACAAAGTTGCTCGTCGCCGCTGACCCCCCGAAACTTAAGAAGTGTTCTTAAGGAATCAGGTATATCTTGCGGATTAAATGGTGAATTATTCACGCAATCAACTTGCTCTTATGCAGACCTTAAAGTTCAAGATAGCCACTGATCGATGGCCGAAAAAATTTTCAGAGGTTCAGCGGGTGAAAACCACTGCAGGGTATCGTTTTTTGAAAACCACGTGTATTGCCTTTTTGCATAGCGCCTGGTGTCACGACTCATTTTCTCAAGCATTGTAACCTTATCATCTTTTCCTTCAAGATAATCATGCATATGACGATAACCGATGGCTCCCATTGGCTTTAGTGTCCGATCGTATCCGCGGGAGAGCAGGCTAATTACCTCTTCTTCGAGTCCTTTTGTAACCATGGCGCGACATCGCTCATCAATTCTTGAGTAAAGATGTTGACGATCGCAACTGAGCCCGAGCTGTAAGGTATTGGTATATCGAGGTGACAACAGATTGTCTGCTTGTCGTTGCAGGTGCTCCGTCCAGGAAACTCCGGAGCTGAGGTAAATTTCCAGTGCGCGGAGGATTCGTTGCCCGTCTGTTGCGGCAATTCGTTGTGCGGCAGTGGTGTCGACGCTGTGGAGTTCTAGGTACAAGGCAGGTAAGCCTTCATCCATTAATCGCTGATGCAATTGCCTGCGAACCGTTTCATCAACCGCGGGGGCTCCAAAAAGGCCATGAATCAAGGCCTTGAGATAGAGTCCGGTACCGCCGACCAGAATTGGCAGGCGATTGCGCTTGATTATGTCCTCAATGGAATTGCCAGCGTCACGCGCAAAACAGGCGGCGTTATAGGGCTGATCAGGGGTGACAACATCAAGCAAATGATGCACAACCCCCCTCCTCTCTTCGCGAGATGGTTTTGCCGTGCCGATGTCCATATAGGTATAGACCTGCATAGAGTCGACGCTGACAATCTCACCATTATAGCGCTCGGCAATTGCCAGGGACAGGTCGGTCTTTCCCACCGCCGTCGGCCCGACTAAAACGACAATGGGTTTATGCATAGAAATCGCCTTCACTCGCTGCTCTTAAAGCTCAGATGATGTGCCCAGGCTGTCGCACGTTTGGTACCAATGCCCGGTATGTCGAGGAGATCGTCAAGGCTCTGCAATGGACCATACTCTTGTCTATATTGCACAATCTTAGCGGCAATGCCGGGACCGATGCCCGGAATGGTTTGCAGGAGAAAGGTGTCGGCGCTGTTTATCGGTACAGGAAAAAAAAAGAGTGGGGACACGGCCGGCGACACCTTTCTGTCCCCTTCCTCGCACCCTACCTTAAGATAAAGTACATTCTTATGTTTTTCCTTTAAATATATATATTCAGGATTATAAATGACCTCGTTCCGAGAAATTGTATTGTGCCCTCCTGCAGCCAGCACCACTACCACAAAAAGAAGCACCCACATCGGTCGCTGATCCTCTTTTATCAGATCTCTTCTGAAGTGTTCCACCTTGTTATTGACCTTGATGGGGAGTTTTCTTTTTTCTGAATATGGCAGAGATGATCATGAAGAGGCGATATCGGTTGCCGCAAATCTAGCCATTCAAAGAAAAAAAGCAATGCTTTTACCAAAAGCGTGGTTTGCGATTGTTTTTCATTGTGCTGAGTCGCCGCCAAGAGTATAAGTCGAGGCTTCGCTCTTGTGCTCTTACCTGCTCTGCTCATGATCGCCCAATCCCCTTTTCATATCGTCCTCGTCGAACCGGAGATCCCACCCAACACCGGTTCCATAGCAAGACTCTGCGGCGCCACCAACTCTGTGCTGCATCTCGTTCATCCACTGGGATTTTCTGTTGACGACAAACATCTCAGGCGCGCCGGGCTTGATTACTGGCGTTATATCACCATCCGCCACTGGCCGAACTTTGATGATTTTCTTTCAGCTCAGCAGGAATTGCAGCTTTTCTTCTTCACCACCAAAGTTCAACGCAGTTACACTATGGCTCCCTTCGCACCAGGCTGTTTTCTTA
The DNA here is from genome assembly GCA_964432635.1 of uncultured Desulfopila sp. Lineage (GTDB taxonomy): Bacteria > Desulfobacterota > Desulfobulbia > Desulfobulbales > Desulfocapsaceae > Desulforhopalus_A. The sequence goes on along the minus strand of CAYSON010000323.1, from coordinate 2,086 downwards.
TCTTTGGCAAAGAAACGAAAGGGTTGCCAGAAGACATACTGCGCCTCTATGAGGATCGATGTTACACCATCCCCATGGAAAATCCCCATATCCGCAGTTTGAATCTTGCCATGAGCGCAGGGATCGTCTTATATGAGGCCTTGCGTCGATCCTCGGTGGATATGTCGTTGCTGTATCCATCCGCGGGGTGAATGTCGCAAGGACACATCTCTCTATTTTCATTGAATTTATTTCTAATATCAGAGGAGACCAAAGTAATGGCTGACCGAGTATACAATTTCAGTCCGGGACCGGCGACACTGCCCTACGAAGTCCTCGAGCAGGCAGCAAAAGATGTCGTCAACTTCAAGAACACAGGAATGGGGCTGATCGAGATTAGTCATCGGTCCAAGGAGTTTATCGGTGTTTGCCAGGAGACTGAAGCGAATTTCCGCGAGTTAATGGGAATTCCCGGCAACTACAAGGTGCTCTTTTTGCAAGGTGGCGCCTCCAGTCAATTTTTCATGGTTCCCATGAATCTTCTCGGTCCAGGGAAGAAAGGGTCCTATCTCAATACCGGTGCCTGGTCGAAAAAAGCGATCAAGGAGGCAAAACTGTTTGGAACTGTAGAGGTTCCTTTTTCCTCTGAAGAGCAAGGGTTTAAGCGGGTTCCCAAAGCCGGCGAGTATGCGGTCGCTGCAGATTCCGAATATCTTTACTATGTTTCCAATAATACCATTTACGGCACCCAATTCCCCGACCTGCCGGTGACCGAGAAGATGTTGGTCAGCGACATGAGTTCCGACATCCTTTCCCGTCCGGTAGATGTCGCCAAGTTTGGACTGATCTTTGCTGGGGCCCAGAAAAATCTTGGCCCAGCGGGCGTTACCATGGTCATCATACGGGAGGATCTGCTCGACCGAACCCCGACCACCACGCCGACCATGCTCTCCTATAAAACACACGCCGATAAGGAATCGATGTTCAACACCCCACCCTGCTTTGCCATCTACATTGTGGGGGAAGTTTTGAAATGGATCAAAAAAATCGGTGGAGTAGCGGCAATAGAAAAAATCAACCAGGAAAAGGCGAGGATTATCTACGAAGCCATTGATCGTTCCGATTATTATCGTGGCCATGCCGATAAGGATTCCCGCTCCTTGATGAATGTGCCCTTCAATCTGCCGACCAAGGAGTTGGAAGCAACATTCATTGCCGAAGCCACAGCCATCGGGCTCAACGGTCTCAAGGGACATCGCTCCCTCGGCGGCTGCCGCGCCTCGATATACAATGCCTTCCCCCTTGAAGGTGTGGTTAAGTTGTCGGGGTTCATGGCGGATTTCGCGATGAAACATCCCGCGGCCTGATGAATTATGTCGGCACCGTCATCCGACCGCCGAGCGAGGCGGATGCAATCATTCTCCAAGTCACGGTCGGATGCTCCTATAATAAGTGTACCTTCTGCGGCGCCTATAAGGACATTGCCTTTTCCGTAAAGAACGAGGAAACGATCCTTGCAGACCTTGGCTTTGCCGCCCTTCACTGCCGCCGGGCCAGGCGCCTCTTCCTTGCTGACGGTGACGTGCTCATCTTGCCGCAGCATCGTCTCGTTGGTCTTTTTCACCTGATCCACCACCACCTTCCCTGGATTACCAGAATTTCCCTCTACGGCAATGCTCGCGCCATTCGCAGCAAGGCCAGGGAGGAATTGGCGGAACTCAAGGCCCTTGGTTTGACGAGAATTTATATGGGACTGGAAAGTGGCTGCGACGAAGTTCTGCGGCGCGTACGGAAGGGGGAGACCGGGGAGAGTATGATTGCCGCCGCCAGCAGGGTTGGCGAAGCGGAGGTGTTTTTATCGGTCACCGCCTTGCTTGGACTTGGGGGGCGCGATCTTTGGGAACAACATGCCCGGGAAACTGCTGAGGTGTTGACCGCCATGGCCCCGCAGCACCTTGCTCTGTTGACCTTGATGCCCCTGGCCAACACAGAGCTCGGCCGTCAAGTCGCTGCCGGAGAATTTTCTCTTCCCGTCCCTATCGATATACTCAGCGAACTTTATCTTCTTTTGGAGACCTTGGGAGAAGTGCGATGCCAGTTCCACGCC
>CAYSON010000322.1:0-4537 GCA_964432635.1 uncultured Desulfopila sp. | reverse complement strand
TTATAATTACCGGATATAGCAATCCGCTCCGCGCTATCTGCTGCCGGCGCAACTACCGGCTATGTGCTCGGCCGAGGATGTGGTCTTTATCCCTTATCTGCGTTTTAAAGGCACGGTTTTCGAAGTTCGCCCCAAAGGGGTCGACCATCGCCTGGTCGATACCACCCGAGTCGGCATAGAGGAGAGCGCCTTGCCGGTCTCGCTCGGTTTGCGCCCGCAGGCCATGCGTCTTTTGCCGTTGACCGCTTCTGCACCGGGGCGCTACGTCCGTCAAGCAATTGGCGGAGACGACGCCTTTGCCCAAGTGGTGGCGGTGGCCGGACTATTTGGCCGGGAGAGTGAGGGTTCCTTGTATCACCGGGCGCTGATTGGTGAGACCCTGAGCCGCATCTACCAGCCCTGCTATGCGCACGGGGGAAAGGTCTACGATGCGGTGCTGCAGCGGCCATTGGGCGATGGATCCTGGTTGGGGCGACATAGCGACACGGCGACGCAGGGCGATGCCAGCTGGGAGCCGCGATTCATCTCCGCCCACTGTCCGCGTTGCAGCGAGGTACTGGCGGGTGAAGGCGACAGCCTGGTGTTGCATTGTTATCATTGCCGTACGCAGTGGCAAGAGCAGGGAGGCGCGTTGCGTTCTTTGAGGTGGTCGACGGTTATGGCACCATCAGCTCATGCCGCCATGTTGCCCTTCTGGAAGGTATCCTTTACCACCGAAGGCACGGTTTTGCGGGATTTCGGGGATTTTTTACGTTTTACCAATCAACCTCTGGCGATGCGCGAGCATCATCAGCACCAGCCACTTTCTTTTTTTATTCCGGCATTCAAGCTCAATCCCAAGTCCTTTTTGCAGCTGGCATCGCAGTTGACCTTTAGCCAGTGGCGCTTGCCGGGAGCCACCGACGCCTTTCCGGAAAATGGTTATCCGGTGAATTTTCCGGCCAAAGAGGCGGTGCAATCGATCAAGACGGTGCTGGCCCAGACAACCGTGGCCAAAAAAATAACCTTGCCGTTGTTGGCGGAAATGCGTGTCGTCGGTGCCGGCTGTTCATTGATCTATCTGCCCTTCGTCGCCACAGGGCACGACTTCATCGAAGAATTCACCGGGGCGACCGTACTCTCCGCTGCTTTACGCTTTGGTCGGAAGTTGTAATCGAGGCGGATAGTGTGCATTTTTCGAGGGCATAGAGATTGCAGGGATGCTCCCCGGCAGGGTGAGCAACGAACCGTGAGATAGTGGAGACCAATACCTTGGACGATCATCGCTCTTTCATGGAACTGGCGTTGCGGGAAGCTGAGAGGTGTCTGGCTGCGGGCGAATTCCCGGTGGGCTGCGTTATCGAGTACCAAGGCCGGGTGGTGGCCTCTGGCCGCCGTGTCAACAGTATCGGCGCAAGTAACGAACTCGACCACGCCGAGATGGTCGCCCTGCGATGTGTGTTGTCCAGCGAGGCGGCGGATCATCTTGCCGAGGTGACCGTCTATTCGACCATGGAACCCTGTTTGATGTGCTATGCGACCCTCCTCGTCAATGGCGTGCGTCGTTTTGTCTATGCCTACGAGGATGCCATGGGGGGAGGCACCAACCTGCCCCTGGCGCAACTCGCTCCCCTCTACCGCGGCTTGCAGCCCATGGTGCTTGGGGCTGTCCTGCGCTGGCGCAGTCTTGCTCTTTTTAAACGCTTTTTCTTATCTCCCGACTGCGCTTATCTCGCCGGCTCTCTTTTGGCCGAGTACACCCTGGCCCAGGAGGACAGCGAACAGCCATCCTCAGCCCTCTTTCCGTCAATCGGCAAATCATGACCCTTGCATCTCGAACGGTTGGATTTCGGCGCGGCGAACGCAATGTATTTTTGCATATTTTGACCGCCTGCAACTTATCCTGCCGTCATTGCTACATCAACAAGGGGCAGCACGGCACGGAGAGCCTTGATCGCCTGCAGCTCGAACAGTGGCTGACCCTCTTTGCCGATACAAGCAAACAATCCAATCTCATCGTCCTTGGCGGTGAGCCGACCCTGCACCCGGAATTGCCCTTTGCGGTGAGGAAGGCCAAGGAGTTGGGCTATAGCGTCACCGTCGACACCAACGGCTACTTGTTTAACGATTTTCTTGCGCGGACATCCCCTCAGGATCTCGACTATCTCAGTTTCAGTGTCGACGGGCCGGATAGCGAGATCAATGATGCCATCCGTGGTCCTGGGGTGTTTGAGGTGTGCACCTCCGGCATCGACAGGGCGGTGCAGGCAGGCTTCAACGTCAGCCTGATCTACACCGTCAGCGAAAAAAACCTCGATGCTCTGCCGAGGATGATTCCCCTGCTGAAGCGCTTGGGGGTGCGCAAATGGTTTATTCAGGTGCTCGGCCTGCGTGGTAACTCGGTAAGGAGTGAGGGCGACGAGACCAGCCGGGTCAGTCGCCGCCGCTGGCTGGAGACAGTGCCCGGGGTGGCGGCACGGGCGGCGCAAGCCGGGCTGCACGTTGTCTATCCCCAGGTCTTTCTCGAGCCGCACGAGGAGTTTCTCTGTGCCGGTAATGTCGCCGAAAATTTCTTTATTTTTCCCAACGGCCGTGTTTACCAATGCCCGCTGTGCGAGGACTATCCGATCAATGCCTATAGCATCAGGGACGGACGGCTCGAAAAAAATCCGGGATTGAACGAGGATCGCTTCTTTGCCTTGGAGATCGCCGAGGGCTGTGTCATGAACAAACTACTGCAGCCTGACACCCTCGAATATGACGATGCGGGCCGGCCGAAGTATCAGATATCCTGCTGTCTACTCAAACGCGAGATCGGATACGGCCAATGAAGCTGCTGGCCCTCAAGAGGTGGCGGAAGCCTTGCTTTTCCTGGTGAAGAGGTCGGTGAGAAAAACTCCCGCCTCGTAGAGGAGAAAGAGCGGTACCGCCAGTAACACGGTGGCGACGATATCTCCGGCGGTGAGAAGAAAGGAGAGAACGACGATAGCCCAGTAAAAGGGAGTACGGCGGCGTCGAAAGACGGTGGCCGAGACCAGGTCGGCCTTGCCCGCCATCACCATGAGAAAGGGGATTTGAAAGGCGAGGCCGAAGGTGAGCACGGTGCGGGCGATAAAGGTCAGATAGAGACCCAGTTTGGGCAGGGGCTCGAGGTGATCCCCGGCGTAACTCATGAAGTAGATGAGCATCTGCGGCAGGACCACGAAAAAAGCGAAGACGGCGCCGCCGGAAAAGAGCAGCGTTGCCCAGAAGACCACGGTGATTGCCAACCGTTTTTCCGACTTTTTCAAGCCGGGTGCCACGAACATCCACAATTGATAGATGGCCACCGGCATGGCCGCCATCAGGCCGACGAGCACCGCCAGCTTCAAGTAGGCGATAAAGGCCTCGGGCAAGTGGGTGTAGACCAGCCGATAGACCAAGGGGCTGGCGGCGAACAGGGGCGCGATACAGAATGCGGCGATTTTTTCGATAAAGACATAGGCGATGACGCTGCATAAGAGCACCGCCAGCATGACCTTGGTCACCCGGCGCCGCAACTCCAGATGGTGGGGGCGGAACACGGCGAGGCTGCGTTCGAGAACGGGGATCGAACCGTGGAGATTGTACCCGCTCATTGCTGCGGCGAGGGCTTAGTGTCGCTGGAATCACCGACCTTTTCCAGAGGGGCTTGCGGCAGGGGCAGCGACGGCTCGGCGCTTGCGGCAGTCTGTTGATCTTGACTCGCCAGCGGAGATGCTGCGGGATTGGTCGAAGTTTGTTTGAGAAGTTCCTGGTAGGCGGCGGCAGCCATGGCGGCAGGATCGGTGGATGATGCGTCGGGAAGCAGCGGTTGGGGATCGAGCAACTCGTTTTGCAGGGATTTGGCGGCCTCTTCCAGCTCTGGTTTGATCTCCGCCAAAATGTTTCCTTCCTCGGCCATGGAGGTTTTCAGGGTCTCCGCGGTCTTTTTGAGATCGAGCAAGCCTTTGGCCAACGACCTGGCCAAGTCGGGGAGCTTGTCCGGGCCAATGACGATCAGGGCCAGCGCCATGATGAGCAGCATTTCCGGCAGACCAATGCCAAACATGTGTAGAGCCTCGCGTGGTTGTCTAGGGTGGTTAGGGTCGCCGGCCGTTTCCAGGTGGTGTCCGCCGAGCTGATGGCAAACAGGTAGGCCAACCATCGCCTCGTTGCCGATGGCGGGGTAGATCTTAAGGGATGAAGACCGCCTCAATCTACGGTATTTGACTGGTCGTGTCAATGCTGGTACCAGGTAAAAGGGAGAAGCACCAAGGTAAGAAAATTATTTAACATACAGAATATATTGGATTTTGTCCTGTCTTGCCCCTCCATGCTCCTGTTGATATTGATTGACATAAGATATTTTTTTTACTATAGTTGATTCCTTTGTCTTGCGCGGATTTGTTGCGATTTGCCACAGGAACGCGGGTGGTCGCAATCTTTGCTTATACCTCGCAATGGCTTAAGTTTCGTTTGAGCAGGCAAGCTGCTCAACTCAGCTTTATACCGCAAGGGCATAAGTTTCGTTTGAGCAGGCAAGCTGCTCAACTCAGCT
>CAYSON010000321.1:2938-4538 GCA_964432635.1 uncultured Desulfopila sp. | reverse complement strand
GTTGGAGAGGCCGTAGTAGCCCGGAGCAAGCCGCTGATAACCTGGCGAGCGGTTGCTGAGCAAGAAAAGCCCCTGGTCGTCGCCGACGATCAGGTTGAAGCCGTTGTAGGCCTGGGCATTGGCAGTAAGCTGACGCACATACGTTTCCGCCGACATCGTGCCGGTGAGAAAGTCGAGCACCAGTTCGCCCCGAGAGGGGGCGCCGGCCCTGTTGTTTGCCGGATCGCGGTAATTGGTGAGGGCGGCAAAACGCAAGCCGACGCTGACACCGAGCCAGGTACCGCCGCCCCGCAGGTCTCGACCTCCGAGGATGGTGCGTTTTTCATCGAGAAAACCCAGTGGAGCGGTGGGTCTGGCGAGAAACTCGTCGCGGTTTGCAGCCACCACCAGCTTATAGCCGGGAGTGGTCAGGTAGGAGAGGAACAGCAGGCACATCGGCGCACTCCGTTACTCGGGCCGCGGCCAGGCAACGCCCTGCTCTTTATCGACCACATAGCAAAATATCGGCCACTCCAACTCCCGATGCGATATCGGGCACTTAAGTGTCACACTCTGCTCGGAGACGGCGATAACCTGCCAATCACCGCGACGCCGCGTGCCCTCGATACGAATCTTTTCGCCGACCATAAACGGATAGGGTTTGAACACCGTAACATCGTGGCCCATGCTGCCTCCTCATGAAGTGTCGATCTCTGCACCAAACTCCGCCCCGGTCAAGTCGCCGACGGCGGTTACCGGCGCGAACAGCCCCTGAGCATGGTCGTTGTTGCAATTCCCATAAAAAAGGCTACCTTTGCAATAGTCCCGCCCATTCGTGATCCGGCATTTCCCGCCACCAGCACGGACCTTTGCCCATGCCCTCTGAAACAGCCTCGGCCGCCGTGGCCATCATTCGCAGCACCGCCGGCGGGGACAGCTATCTCATTCTGCGACGGGCGACCCATCCCCAGGACCCGTGGTCGGGCCATTATTCCTTTCCCGGGGGACGTCGCGACAGCGGCGACGCCGATCTCCTCGCCACCTGCATCCGGGAAACGGCCGAAGAAACCGGGATCGTCCTCTCGCCTGGGCAACTACTCTGCCAGCTTCCCGAAACCCCGGCAGGACAACGACTCAAACTTCTTTTGTGGGTGCAACCCTATCTCTTTGCCATCAACGACAAACTCCCCCTCCGCCTCAACCCCACTGAGATCCAGGGAGCGGTGTGGCTTGATGCCAACGATTTTCAAGATCCCGCCCGCCATTGTCTGGCGGAAATGCTTCCCGGCCAGCTCTTCCCGGCCTTTCCCCTGCAGGAATACTACCTCTGGGGCTTCACCTACCGATTGCTCTGCTCCCTTCTCGAGGTTCAGCCCGAGATCAATCCCATCATAAAGGCTCTTCCATGACCATTCACAAAAATGTACTCGGCGCCCCCCTGGAGATGTGCAGCATTGAGCCGATGACCGGCTTTACCCGCGAGGGCAGCTGCAAGGTCACCGACGACGACATCGGGGTGCACGGGGTGTGCATCGAGGTGACCGAAGAATTCCTCGAATTTTCCAAGGCCCGCGGCAACGACCTTTCCACGCCTTCTCCGCTTTCCGGCTTTCCCGGCCTG
>CAYSON010000321.1:0-2928 GCA_964432635.1 uncultured Desulfopila sp. | reverse complement strand
ATCTGGCGGCAACCTACGAAATCGCCCTCAATTTCGTGTCGCTTGAGGATCTCCTCGCCTACTCACTCGATAATGGCCATAGCTAAAGCGTCGGTGACCCGGGGGAGAAATATTTTTCCTCCCCCGTCACGCTCATTCGACCGCCATACCCTTGGCCACTGCCCGACGCGTTTCCTCCCCGGCCACCCGTGCCAATAGTTCCAGGGCAAAGTCAACTGAGACCCCGGCCCCCCTGGCGGTGACACAGTTGTCGTCGCAAACAACCTGTTCGCCAATGGCCGATTGATCGGCGAGTTGACCGACAAATCCGGGATGGCAGGTGGCCCTTTTACCGGCGAGCAGGCCATGATACTCGAGCACCAAAGCCGGAGCGGCACAGATGGCCCCATAGAGCTTCTCTTCTTGCCGTTGCTTTTTAAGAATCTTCACCAAAAGTTCCGACTTCTGGAGATTCTGCGCTCCGAGGACGCCGCCTGGCACCACCACCAGATCGTAATTGCGCTCAAGACATTGACTGAGGAAAAGATCTGCGGTGACCCGCACCTGATGCGATGAGGTCACCTGCAGGCTTTCACCGACTGCTGCCAGGTCCACCTGCACTCCGGCGCGGCGAAAGACATCGACTACCGCCAGGGCCTCAATGGTTTCAAAACCTTCGGCCAAGGGGACGAGAATTCGTTTATCCATATGCGCTCCTCTGGGAAAATGGTTGGTGTCGTGCCTTGTTGGTAACGGTAACACCACTACGTGGCGGCGTCAAAGGACAGCGGGAAAAATCTCCTGACTGCCATCCCACCTGTTTTCGCCCCGCCGCTTTTGCACGATATAACGCCCTATCCGCTTCTTGAAAAATTACGTCCCAAAGGTATCCCAAACCAAATTGACGTCGATTATCCGGCCGACCTGATTGATCACAGCAAGTTGATCCCCCAGAGAATTGAATACCAAGGTATGCAGAAATGAAGACCTCTGGTACGGCTATGCACTTTTGCGCTTCAACAGTGCCACCTCTTTTCTGGCAGCAGAACCGAGCATCAGCGCGTCGGTCCCTACAGCAATCAGCGACACTCCCTTTTCAATATACGGTGCAACGGTCGCCGCCGAGGCGCAGAATATCCCCACAGGGAGATTTCGTCTCTTGGCGCTGCCTATGACGGTGTCTATGGCCTGTTGCACTTCGTTATCGTCAATCTGGCCGAGTTTCCCCATACTCCCGGACAAGTCATACGGACCAATGAAGACTGCATCTATTCCCGGTACTTCCAGTATTCGGTCGACGTTCTGCACGCCCTGTATGTGTTCGATCTGTACCACCACAGCCAATGACTCGTTTGCTGTTTCTATGTAGTCCTTGAATGAGAACCCATAGCCCTGAGCACGCCCCAGGCCTGCGCCGCGAGTTCCGGCAGGTGGATACTTGGCGACGGCAACGATATGCTGCGCCATTTCTGCGGAGTTGACTTGGGGAACAATGATGCCGTCGGCGCCCACATCCAAGGCTTTGCGTATGGCCAGCTCGTGGTGATTTTCCGTTCTGATCAGACAGGGTACTTTGCCGGAACTTACCTGGAGCAACAGCTGCGCCTCGCGGGCAGACATTGAAGAGTGTTCGAGATCAACAAAGAACCAGTCATAACCGGCACCTATAAGAATTTCGGCAATCTCCGCCGACGGTATTGTCACTATTGTGCCGAAGAGGTTTTCACCGGAGCGGATACGGTTTCGAAAATTCATAGCTGATGTGGGTGCGGGTTAACGTTTTCAAATAGGGGTGGACACTTTCTACACCCCTGTCATAAAAGCAGGCCTGGGGATATCCCCGCCTCAATAGCGTCTGGCGAGATGAATACCGGCGAGCATGCAACGCACTGACCCGCCGGCAAGCTCAATGGTCGGCACCGAGAGCTCAACAATCCGTGCCGATTCCTGTATCTCCCGTTTCTGCTCGGCCGAAAGCGATGCCGCCGCCCGGCTGGAGATGGCGAGAATTCTCCGCTTGCCGGCGGAGAGTTCGATGGCGTTGCCGGCAAACTCGCGGATCTGGTGGTTGCTGAGCGGGATAACAGTCCGTCCCATCTCGGCAAGTCGCGTGCGAATCTCTTCTCTTCTCGCGGGATTGGCGATGATATCGAAGCCGACCATGGCAAAGTCGGTGGCGACGCACATCATGACATTGGTGTGGTAGATCGACTTGCCCTCTTCATCGCTGGTATCAAAGGCCATCGGCTCAAAGTTGAAATGGGTGCAAAACCGCTCAAGGGGGATGGGATCGGCACGATTGGAGCGGGCGGTATAGGCAACGCGGGCGAGATGGTCAAGCACCATGGCTCCGGTTCCTTCAAGAAAGAGATCATCGTATTCCAAACAGGAATAGTCGATAACATCCTGAACCCGGTATTCCGCCTTGAGCATTTCGATGATGTCGTAGCGTCGCTCCCGTCGCCGGCTCGGGATGTACATGGGGTAGATGGCGACATGACCGCCGGGGTGGGTGGAAAACCAATTATTCGGAAACACCGAATCAGGAGTTTCCTTTTCCCCGCGATCCTCGAAAATGTGCACCCGCACACCCTCGGCCTCGAGACGGGCGGCGGCCTCGCTCACCTCATCGTAGGCAGCTTTGGCGATCTCGCGGGCGGTCAACTCGGCATCAGTGCGCTGAAAGGCATTGTCGGTGGCGGTTTCCGGGTTGGAATGAAAGCGATGCGGCCTAATCATCACCACCGCGGCCGGGGCCTGAATGAATTTCGAGGTCATAGGTTATCTCCTGAGCGTGGTGTTTGAGAGCTCAATCACCATTTCATCCGGTGCCTTAGATTGTTGAAAATGTGCAAAGTAACTTAACATTAGATTTCAAGTCACCATATTTTCCAGACCTTTCACTTGTCGTCCCACCTTATTTCGTGTTATCCAGACGTCCATTTTATT
>CAYSON010000320.1:0-4562 GCA_964432635.1 uncultured Desulfopila sp. | reverse complement strand
CCCCATGGTTCCACCCGGCGCCGGTAATTCAACGATGATAGGAGACCCTAATGATATCGACTGCATCTAAAGAGGTTGACCCGGCCGGCGCCGCCGTCTTGGAATTGGTGGTCAAAAACCACCCCGGGGTGATGACCCACGTCTGCAGCCTCTTTTCCCGACGGGCCTACAATCTTGAAGGCATTGCCGTACTTCCCATCGGCGATGGCTCGACCAGCCGCATTTGGCTCAAGGTGACGGAGGAGACAAAACTCGATCAGATCGTCAAACAACTTGAGAAGCTACATGACGTCAAACGCGTCGACCGCCACGACGGCAACCATCGCGTCTTTACCGACGTGGAGCCGCACTTTCACGTGTGAATGAAGAGGATGGATATACGGTAATGGCGATGTAGAGAGATTTTTTCTGGCCTTGGTGACGTTATCCGCCCTGGGCCTCGCGCCACCCTTGCGTGCTGATTGATAGCTCTGCGAAGATGTTTGCTGATAAGTCGAAATAATATTGCAAAATCGCTAAGGAAGGAATAGCATGGAAGGCTTGACTGAATCAGTATTCACATGGAATCGGCTGTATCAAACGGCTGCAACAAGCGGCTAATGTAACCCAATTTTCCACCTGACCTGCCGCCAGAAAGAGAGCACATCCTTCTGGCGAAATCAGGCAATGGTGCAACAAAGAGAGACGCAAGAGTGAGCACAGAACAATTAGCGAAGATTAATGACAAAGTTTTTCGCCCAATAGAACAGAAAAGCGTCTCTTCCCAGATCATCGATCAGTTCAAGACGTTGATATCCAGTGGGAAATTGCGACCGGGGGACCCCCTGCCACCGGAGCGGCAATTGATGAAGGTATTCGGAGTGAGTCGCCCGACCCTGCGAGAGGCCCTCAATGCCCTGTCAACCATGGGTTTCGTCACTATGGCGCAACGACGGCGCACCCGGGTGAGATCTCTGGTACCGAGCAACATCACCGAACCGTTGCACCGCCTGCTCGAGGAGGATCTTTCCACCTCACTGGAGTTGATCGAGGCGCGGAGTATCATCGAAGTGGGCAGTGTCCGGCTTGCTGCCAAGCGGGCAACCAGTGAGGATATCGCCCATCTCGAAAGGTGCCAGAAGAGCATGGAGGAGAACATCGCAGTTGACAAAAGCCTGACCCAGGGTGACGCCGAATTTCACCTCAGCATCGCCGAGGCCAGCCACAACAAGATTCAGATCCATCTCATGTTTTCCGTCCACGACCTGCTCAGCAAGATGGTCAGTCTCTGCTACGTTGGTGACGATTCGGTGGCCATCCTGGCCCAACACCAGGCAATAGTCAAGGCGATCAAAAACCGGGACGAAGAACAGGCGGCGGTCTGCATGGAAGAGCACCTCAACTACGTCAAGACCCTCATCGAACGTACCATCAACAAGCCTTGATGCCTTGGGGGTGCCGGTTCACAGCCCTACCACCGCCTGGACCATTGCCGAACCACTCAATCGACTGATGTGCCGGTAGGTTCCCCCCAGCGCAGCAGCAAGCTCACGCATTTCCGGGGCGGGGCTGCGCAACGGTCTGCTATCGATGCACAGGGATGATATACCGTCGGCGCCGATGCGGGTGGCGATTTCCATGAGTTCGGCCATCACCTCAGTGGGGTTTCGCTGCGGATCGTACGGCACGTTGGCCTCTCCATCGGAGAGGATTACCAGCATTGGTCGACAGTCCTGTTCCTTGCGCCGTTCGGTCTGAATGAGCCGCCATGCCAACATTAAGCCATGTGCAAAAGGTGTTGCCCCACCGGTCGGCAGCGTACGCAGACGCCGTTGCGCCAGAGCAAGACTGGTTGTCGGGGGGAGAGCCACCGATGCCGCCTCTTCCCGAAAAACCACCAGTCCCACCCTGTGTCGTTTTTTGTAGGCATGGCCGAGGATGGCCAGTACCACTCCCTTGGCCATCTTGATCCGGGCATAGGTTCGGTCGTCACCCATCGAGTCGGAAGAGTCGACGACGAAGACGATCAGCGTGCGACGCGGGTGAAGATAAAGTTTTTTGCGCAGGTCGGCGGGGCAAATCTTCAGGCGGGAGTGTTTTTCACCGCTGCCGGCGAGGCGGAGCAGCGCGGAATGGATGGTGGCATCGAGAGCCAGGTCGTAGTGGTGCTCGTCGTCGCCAACCCGGGCGGCGCGGATATAGCGGCCGGAACGACCGGACACCTGAACAACCTTACTGCGTCCGTGACGACCGCCGAACAGGGGGTTTTCCAGCTGGGCAATATCGGCGACGCAAATCAGTTCGTCGGCATCAAAGACAACTTTTTTTTTTCGGCGAGATGGGTAAAGAGCATGCCGACGTTGGATGCGGCCATCGATCCCGGCACCTGCATTTCCAGATCTTCCCAGATGATGGGATCAGTGCTGCGCGCACTCGGCGGCGGCTCCCCACCCTCCTCGCCGGCAGCCACTTTGCGCAATGCCTCCTCGAGCTTATCGGCGAGAAGTTCGGCGGTCGGCAGGGATACGGTGGTGATCCGGTGCGGCAGAACAAAGCGCGCCGCTTCGCGGATGTGGTCGAGGCGAACTTCCCCCTCATCAAGGAGCGCCGCCAGGGCGCGGGCGGTCTTGATCATACCGATATCGGCACGATGCCCCTGCGCTCCAACCTCGATGGCCAGGGCCACGGCGACAGCGATCATCTCCTCGCTGATGCTGATCCGGGAAAGCGCCTCACCAGCCTGGCTTATAATCGAAGTGAGAAGAGTTTCGTCAGCGGTAAAGGCGGCGGCAAACCGTTCGGCATCGCTGTCGAAGGCGATGCGGCGGATTACCACCTGGCGCCGTTGCTCAAGGCCGATTTCGCCGGTTACGGCCAGGCTGAGGCCGAAGCGATCAAGGAACTGCGGCCGAAGCTCTCCCTCCTCCGGATTCATCGTGCCAATGAGAAGAAAGCGGGCCGGGTGGGAAAATGATATCCCCTCCCGTTCAACCAGGTTGACCCCGGAAGCGGCGGCATCAAGGAGAATATCGACCAGGTGATCGTCGAGCAGGTTCACTTCGTCGACATAGAGGATGCCACGGTTGGCCATGGCGAGCAGGCCGGGTTCAAAGCGACGTTCGCCACGGGTGAGAATGTGCTCAATATGCAGGGTGCCGATAACCCGGTCTTCCGTGGCGGAAAGGGGCAATTCGACCAACGGCATCGGCTGCATCAGGGAGGGGAGAGTTCCTTCTGCGCGGTAACGGGCAAGGCAGGAAGGGCACATCAACCGCTCATCGTCCGGGGCGCAGCGATATGCACAGCCGGCCACCACCTCAATTTGCGGCAGAATCCGGGCCAGAGCGCGGACCGCCGTGGATTTACCAGTACCCTTGTGACCACTGATCAGCACTCCGCCGATGGTCGGATCGACGGCGTTGAGCAACAGCGCGGTCTGCATTCTCTCCTGACCGACCAGGGCGGAAAAGGGAAAAATCGTTGGTTTGCTCATCATGGTTATGGGTGGTGAAAAAACAGGACGAATTTCAAGGGTACCACAGGTTACCTGGGGCAATACCTGCAGCACAGGCAACCTGAGCGTTTTGGGTGTGACGCCGCTCACGCCAACTGAAAACCGCAAAAACCCTCTCAGCGGTAGCGAAAACTGCTTAAAAAAACCTGAGCCTGAACCGTGCCTTGCACCGCTCAAGCTCAGGTCTTACGAAACGTTCATGGAAAAGACACTCGTTCCTTCTCCTTAATACTCCTCAAGGCGGGCAAATTCGGCACTCTCCGTCCAAGAATCAGGCCGTGCGACGAAATCCACAATGTTTTCCAATAGGTGGTAATGGCGCTTCTCCTCCCGAGCAAAAACAAGGAGAACCTGCTTTTCCCGGTCGTCACCGGCCTCTTCAGCTTTTTTCTCATAGAAGATGTAGGCCTCTTTCTCGGCCTCCATGGCCTTGCGGTAGGCATCACTCTGAGGGGCATCGGCGGAGATGTTGAAATTGCCTGAAGCTTTCATCTCGGCAAAAATAGATTTTGCCTTGCTGAGGGCGTTACTCTCGGTGGCCTCGGTCGGGGATTTTTCAAAAAGCATCTTGAAGGTGTTGTAATGAACCACCTCCTCTTCGGCCAGCATGGTGAAAATTTTCTGTAACCCGGTATTGTTGGATTTGGCGGCTAATTCTCGATAAAAGGCTTCGCCATCCTTTTCCATCTGCATTGCAAATTGAAACACATTCATGAAAAACGCCTCCTAGTATTGAAAGTACTGGTGTCGAAAACCTTTTCCAACACCCCGGTGAAGCTCTCCTCATCCCCTTCCCGTTCAACTGACAAGGCAAACGCTCTTTACCAGCGAGTTGCCAACCGTTCTTTGCCCGGGTCAAGCCGCCTCTCTACATAGCGACGGAGGTGGGATTTCGTTGATAACGATTAAACACTCCCGAAAAAATGTCAACACCGTTGCTCGCCCTTAACAGCCCTTGCACCTTGGTTGCAGAGCACCTCAGAGGTGGTGGCATGGGTGGCCCTTGGTGCAGGTTGTTGCAAACCTGCACTCTTGGCTGACGATCGATGAACAACACCGCCTTACTGGC
>CAYSON010000319.1:0-4592 GCA_964432635.1 uncultured Desulfopila sp. | reverse complement strand
GCCGATGGTACTGCACGGGTGACTGTGTTGGAGAGTAGGTCGCCTCCGATTCTTTTTACGGCCCAGGATTATCACTAATCCTGGGCCGTTTCTTTTTGCCGTACCCCGCTCCCTCACGCCTCACCTCCCTCGCTTTTTAGTTTTGAGTTCTCGATGATGAACAATGGACATCGAATCTCTGGTTTAAAAGTCTCTCTTTTGCTATAGTTGCACCAGGTTTTGGTCTTCCCGACCCTTAATCTTTCTCTCCTTGGTGCCACCATGCCGTTTACGCTAAAAACCTCGCCCGACAAAGGACGTGCTCAAGAAGTACGGGTCAGTGAAATCGATCAGCTCTCCAGTCAGCTGCTCGACATCGACCTCGAACTCAATTCCAATATTCCGACGACCTTGTGGATCAGCGACCTTCACGGCGAAGGCGATCGCTTTAAATCCATCTTGAGGGGACGCTTCGGCATGCTCTTCCAAACCTGCAAGGAGGCCTTGCCCAGTACCTTCAGTTCCGAAAAGATCCAACTCCTCACGAAGATCATCAGGAAGCAGCACTATATTGAAGATCAAGTGATTCAGATGGATATGCAGGATGTCATCCTTTGCCTAGTGCAGATACTGAAGTACAAGCTCACCAACATCAAAGCCCCCGACAGCGATATCTTCCGACCGGAGTTTCGTGACATCATCAACCGCTTACTCTCCGGCCTTCCCGTTCCCGACCCGATCTTCGAGGAACCAATCATCGCCAACCGTTTAATAGCCCATCTCTCTCATACCATTCGCCAGGTCTTGCTTGACCGTATTCAAGTCTTGGGCGATGTTTTTGATCGCGGCCCCCAACCCGATAAAATCATCCGCATTCTCTCCTCGCCCTACTATCGCGAGATGGTCGATTACGTTTTCGGCAACCATGATATCCTCTGGATGGGTGCCGCCTCCGGCAACCAATCCCTTGTCGCAGAAGCCCTGCGCATCACCTGCCGCTACGACCATTTCGAGTTCCTGGACCGTCTCGGTTTCGACAGCTCATTATTGGCCGAGTTCGCCGAACGTACCTACCCGGTGCACCTGGTTAATGGCAATTTCAAGGCTAAAACCAACAAGGGCCGCTCGATGGAAAAGGCCCTGGCGGTGATCCAATTTAAGCTCGAAGAGCAAACCATTGCCAAGTTTCCGGCATATGCTATGGAAAACCGGTTGTGGCTGGGGCGCTTGGCCAAGTTACTCCGTAACAAAGACACCGACGGCCTTAATGACACCTACTTCCCAACGCTTGATCTTGACGCCCCCGGCAGGCTGACCGACGAAGAACAGCGCCTCATTGATGCGTTTACCGAGCAGTTCACCAGCAACCGGCGACTGGGTCGATTACTGCGCTTTCTCTTCACCAAGGGCAAGACCTATCATATCCAAAACAATTTCCTCAACATCCATGCCCTCGTCCCCTCCACCGCAGAAGGGAATTTCGAATCTTTCATGGGATTGGATGGAAAAGAGTTACTTGATTTCATTCAGAATATTATCACACGCGTGGGAGAGCGCTATCTCGCCGGCAAGCCACAGGACGAGGCGGATAAGGCCTTTTTCTTCTACCTCTGGTGCGGCCCGAAATCCCCCTTCTTCGGTAAACACGCCATGAAAACCTTTGAACGATACTTCCTCAAAGACAAGGCTACCCATGCCGAGAGGACCCTGTTTTGGAAGGACAACATGCAGACCAGCGCCTTCAAGCGGAAAATGCAGCAGGAATTCGGTGTGCAAAGGGTGATCTTCGGCCATACCCCGGTGAACTACAAAAAAGGGCTGCAAATGGCCAGCGAAGACGGGGTAGCCATCAATGTCGACGGCGGCTTTGCCGCCGCCTACTACAATCGAGGGCACTCGCTGGTGCATACTCCGCACCAACTCTATGGCATCATTCTGCCGACCCCTGACGAGATCAAGGATGCCGCGCGCAAACTCGAATCGGCTCCCCTCGACATCGAACTGATCGACGAGTTTTCGCAACCGATGAAGATCAAAGACACCATTGCTGGCAAACAACTGCGACAGAAACGAGATGCCATCATGGAACGTCTGCTCCAGTGCGCTGCACCCAATGGTAGCCATCCCTCCACCTCTCAAAATAACGCCACCTAAGCCTATGGACACTAACTACGGCATGGAAATCGTCCGGGCCACCGAGATTGCCGCCTTAACCGCCGCCCGCTTGCAAGGCCTGGGGGACCACCGCGACATTCTTAACCAGACCCGTAAGGCCATCACCAAGACTCTCAACCGTCTTCCCGTGGAAGGGATCTTGATTAACGATCGGTTCACCGACCGGCCAGAAGTTTTTCAACTCCCTAATATCTTAGGAAAAGGTGGAGAACGCACTGACCTTATGACCATCGCCCTCGAAGCGTATCGAAGTGCCGCCGCAGGAAAAAACAACTCGACCTCTTACGCCGTTATTGCCAAGGCGGGATCGATTCAGTCGCTGCCCAATCTGATCATGTATAAAATCGTCGTTGGTCCTCAGGTCGGCGAAGTGGTCGATATCACCCAGCCGCCGATCATCAATATCAAGCGGGTGGCCAGGGCGTTAAAAAAGTATACCGAAAATGTTACAGTATGCATTCTCAACAAAGTGCAGCACGGCAACCTGATCAATGAAATCCGCAGCTGCGGGGCGAGAATCAAATTTATCGACGAGGGCGAGGTCTCCGGATGTCTCGCCGCCATCACCGGCGAAAAAGCCGACATCTACATTGGTTATGGCTTCGCCCCTGAGGCATCCATGGTCACCGCCGCAATCTGCTGCCTCGGCGGCTATTTCGAAGGAAAAATCATCTACGACAACGACGGCGATCGCACCGAGGCCACTCGACACGGCATAGACGACCATGACAAGATCTTTCGCGTTCAGGATCTGGTCGGCAGCAAGGAGGTAGCCTTCGCCGCCACAGGCATTACCGATGGCGAATTCCTCGAGGGTGTACGCCTCACCGCCAACGGCGCCATCACCAATTCCTTCGTGGCCAGGGCAGAGACCCGAACCTATCGGAAACTCGAGACCCACCACTTCTTCGATTTTAAACCGGTTTTCTAAGTTCTCAGCCTCCAACCATGTTCTTCTCGAGAGGTATCCCAGCTATGACCGTCACCTCACCACAACACGCCATCCTCCAGCGAGACAATACCACCTACGCCATCGTTCCCAGGATTCCCGGCGGCTTGTTGCAACGCCGTCATCTCCTGGCCATCACCGCAGTGGTGGAAAAATTCGATATTCCCATCGTCAAAATCACCTCTGGCCAGCGTCTTGCTCTGGTCGGCATCAAGGCAGAGGATCTCAACGCCATTTATGCCGACCTCGGGATGTCACCAGGTAAAGCCACCGAGCTCTGTCTGCACTATGTCCAGGCCTGCCCAGGCACTGAGGTATGTAAATTCGGGGTGAGTGACTCTCTCGGCTTCGGCATTCGTCTGGAAACTCTCCTCGACGGCCAGGAGTTCCCCGCCAAACTCAAGATCGGTGTCTCCGGTTGCCAATTCTGTTGCAGCGAAAGTTTGGTGCGGGATATTGGCCTCATCGGCAAGAAAAATGGGTGGACCGTCGCCTTTGGCGGCCATTCTGGAAATCGCCCCCGAGTCGCTGACATAATTGCCGAAGATCTCAGCGACGAAGAAGCAATCGCCTTGATTGGCAGAGGCCTCGCCGTTTATCGGGAGCAGGCGAAGAAACGGGAAAGAATGTCCCGGTTTCTTGAGCGCATCGGAGTCGAAAACTATACGCGGCAGATCCTTGCATAGATGCCCGGCGCAATGACAACCGCCCCGGGCGGTGCCCTATCGTTCTCTTATCGATGCAGCCCTATTGAAAGTGGATTTTCTTCCGATACGTAGCGGTATGGGCGAGCCGACTCTCGAAAAGTTGCGCAACCACCCCTATCCGCTTGCAGTGCAATTTTTCCCCTCATCCCGGTGAAGACAGTCAATGACGGATCCACCCCGCCCACCAACCCTGAGCGAGCCCCCCCTTCCTGGGGGACAAACTCGCGAAAGCCCCAGTTCATTCGACAACCTTCGTCATCATCAGACCTACTCCCCCGATTATCAAAATATCGAAAGGCGCTCCCATTCAAATACGGTTTTCCTGGTCGACGAACCGATCTCCAACTCGATCATGCCGCGGCCTACGCACTGGTCGGTGGCCTGGTCCGATCTGATGATGACCATGTTCGTCCTTTTCCTCTGCATGTATGTATATCAATCCGCCAATCAACAGTTCCTCGCCAAGAAAAAACCGGAGATCATCGGCGGCGACACCACCGAGGCACTGCAGACCATTGATGCCGGCAGGGCCACCCTACCCTTTGCGCCGATTCGCCCTGGTCTTCCGCTGATAACCGCGGGAACCGTGAAAAAGGTGGAACGGATCAGTGGCGACACCATCGCTGACACCACATCGACCTCATCGCCACCCAAGAAAAAGCAGCTGGAAGAAACTTCTCAAGGTCAGGTTTCTTCCCGGCAAAGGCAGCCCACCACGCGCCATCCACCGAATCCCTCCCTGATCGTCGAACCGGATGACGACATTCCCGCGCCCTTGCCTG
>CAYSON010000318.1:0-4628 GCA_964432635.1 uncultured Desulfopila sp. | reverse complement strand
AGACCAGGGATGGGGAATGAAGGTCGGCGACACCGTGGTCCGTGTTGATCCCCGCTACTTTCGCCCCACCGAGGTGGAAACCCTGCTCGGCGATCCCTCCAAGGCGAAGCAGTTGCTGGGGTGGGTGCCCAAGACCACCTTTGCCGAACTGGTGGCCGAGATGATGCGTGCCGATCTTGAGACCGCGCGTCGTGACGAACTCTGCCGCAACGAAGGCTTTCCGGTTCTCAATCATCACGAGTAGGAGCGCAGCGATGCTTTCCCCCACCACCCAGGCTTGGCTTGAGCAACGCATCTTTGTCGCCGGGCATCGCGGTATGGTCGGCTCGGCCATTGTCCGGCGCTTGCGGGACATGGGCTGCGGTAATCTGGTGACGCGGACGCACCGGGAACTCGATCTCACCGATCAGCTGGCTGTGCGCGATTTTTTTGCCGCGGAAACGATCGATCGGGTGGTGCTGGCAGCCGCCAAAGTCGGCGGCATCCATGCCAACAACGTCTACCCGGCGGAGTTCCTTGTCATCAATCTGCAGATCGAAGTCAATATTATCGATGCGGCCCATCGGGCCGGGGTCGAAGATTTGCTCTTTCTCGGCAGTTCCTGTATCTATCCCAAGTTCGCCACCCAGCCCATGGACGAGGGACAACTGCTCACTGGTATTCTTGAGCCGACCAACGAGCCCTATGCGGTGGCCAAGATCGCCGGTATCAAGCTGTGCGAGGCCTACAACCGGCAATACGGGAGGCGCTACCGCTCGGTGATGCCTACCAATCTCTTCGGACCAGGGGATAACTACCACCTACAGAACAGTCACGTTATTCCGGCGATGATTCGAAAGTACCATCTGGCCAAGCTGGCTTTCCAAGGTGATGTTGCCGCCATCCAGGAGGACGAGAGGCGTTACGGAGCTATTCCTGCCGACATCGCCGCAGCCATTGGCTATCGTCGCCAGAGCGGCGAGTTGGTCGCCGGCCACCAACCCCGGGTGGTTCTCTGGGGCAGCGGCTCGCCGCGACGCGAATTCCTTCACGTCGATGACATGGCTGCCGCTTGCATTCACCTTATGGCACTTGGGCAAGAGGAGTTCCTGCCACCTCACCCCTCTTTTGTCAACGTCGGTACCGGCAGCGACCTTACCATCCGCGAGGCGGCCCTGGTGATTGCCGAGATGATCGGTTTCACCGGCGAGACGGTGTACAATCCTCAGCAACCGGACGGGACCCCGCAAAAGCTCCTTGATACAGGGCGCATCAGCGCTCTCGGATGGAAGCCGCAGCTGAGCTTTGGCGAGGGCTTAGCCGACGCCTATCGCCACTATCTTCACGCCGAGCTGATCTGCTGAGGAGGTTTTTACTCCTCGATGCGCCGCCGACAGCGACGAATCATGTCGTCGCGGATGCGATCATGATCAAGACGGAAGATATCCTTGGGAAAGAGCAGTTCCATCACTCCGGAATCAAAAATCCGCTTTACCTCGTACTCGTCGTGGGCAACATCCTTCTGGAACATGTAGTTGAGCCAGGAGCGATTGGTGTGGATGATGAATTCCACTCGCATGCCGCCTAGCCTGGCAAAAAATTTAAGCATCTCCGTTTTGGGGCTGGAGCCGACGGCAGTGGCTTTATAGAGCCCCGAGCCGGTAAGGGTGTCGGAGATGTCTTCGAGCACCATAAAACTGTCGGCCTTGGCGGCACTGCGGGTCAGGTGGTGTTGAAAGGTCTTGATGTCGCCCACCGAATCGAGCACCGCCATCAGGCCAAGTTCGTCGTCGACCGCCACCGCTGGATTTTTCTCATTTTTGCGCAACAGTTTGAGCACTTTGGCCTCGGGCGGCTTCTTGCGGATGGAGACGTAGATGGGAATGTCGCGGCTACCCACCGAAAAGCGCCGGCGCTTGAGCAGGGTCAGCTTGCCATCTTCAGGGGAGGTAACCTGCTGCTCTTGCTCCGGCGAGAGGATATTGAGCGAAGTACAACGGAAATCGCCGGGGTCGTGCTGGGAGAGGAGATAGACGATGTCGTGCTCGCCGATCTTGAGACTCTTACTCCACACATAGTCGTTGAGAAAGTGGAGGAAATTCGAAAATTTTTCTTCGATCTGAGTCTCTCTTTCACGCTGATCGATGCTGCCGGCGAGGTTCATCAGCACCAGCTTGCGCCGTGCCTCGAAGCGTGCCTTCTTGTGGTAGCGGTTGTCGAACATAATCAGCAACAGGGTCACCGGATCGTTGGTCACCTCGATTTCGTTGGTGGTGGCGATAGAGGAGGCATAGGGTTTGAGCATTTTGCCGCTCAGGGAGTTAACCACGGCATCGGCAGTGCGGGCATATTCGTAAACCCGCGCTTCGATCTCGCGGGGGGTGCCTTCGAGGCCGAACATGTTGCCGAGGAGGGCGCAGGCGCGGTGGCTGCGCTCTTCCCGCAGGTGCGGGTCAACCAGGAGTGAAGAAAGTTGGGAAAAGTCGCTTATGCCGAGGAACTCGAATACTTGACTGCGCAGGGCCCGGTACTTGGTGCTGTTGATGTGCTGGCGGCAGAGGTTTTTGACCCAAGTCCTGGTTCTTTTTGAAAAAGGCGAGGATACATCGATATCGTCTTCGACCGCCAAGGGGCCGTGCTGTTGCAGGGATGTGAAAACACTGTCTTCGCTGATTACCGTCATAATTGCTACGTTATGGTTGAGGAAGGTGGAGTGGCGAAAGAGAGGTTCATGCTGTCGCCGCCTGTTCTGTTGGTAAACCAATTGTACCCGGTTCGTGGCGGATGGCGAGTGGAAATCAACCTTCCGCTTGGTCTTTGCCGGGGAAATCTCCCTTGAGTTTTCCCCGATTTTTTGTTACGGGAACGGGATGTGATAGCGCACCGGCAGGCGGTAGCGCTCGACATTCATCTTATACCACAAGGTATATGTTTCGTTTGAGCAGACAAGCTGCTCAACTCAGCTTTATACCGCAAGGGTATAAGTTTCATTTGAGCAGTCAAGCTGCTCAACTCAGCTTTAGGTCACGGTACTCATATGTATAGAAATTTCAGCATTGTTCCCAAGATCATGTTCGGTCGCGGGTCCTTTAATCAACTGAGCGATATCCTTGCCGAGCAGCGTACGACCGCTGAGTCCTACCTGGTCTTCGTGCTCGACGATGTCTTTCTCGGCAAATCCTTGCAGGGCCGGTTGCCCTTACAGAACAAAGATCTGCTTCTGCCGGTCAACGTCGACGACGAGCCGAAAACCAGTTATATCGACGCGCTGGTCGAGAAGATACGCGCCTATAACCCACAGCTGCCCGCCGGCATCATCGGTATCGGCGGTGGCAGCGCCATGGATATCGCCAAAGCCATCTCATTGCTGCTCACCATCCCAGGGTCTTCCGCCGATTACCAGGGCTGGGATCTGATCAAGAACCCCTCGGTCTATCATGTCGCCGTGCCCACCTTGGCCGGTACCGGCGCTGAGATCTCCCGCACCACCATTCTCACCGGGCCGGTGAAGAAGCTCGGCATCAACTCCGACTATACCCTCTTTCACCAGATCGTTCTTGATCCGGAACTGCTGGTCGGGGTGCCCAAGGATCAGTGGTTTTACACCGGCATGGACTGCTTCATCCACGACGTTGAATCGCTTGCCGGCACTTATATCAACGAGTTCAGCAAGGCATACGGAGAGAAGTCCCTGGAACTGTGCCGCCAGGTCTTCCTCGAGGACCATCCCGACAGGGATGACAAGTTGATGATGGCCTCCTATTTCGGCGGTATGTCCATCGCCTATTCCCAGGTCGGCGCCTGCCATGCCCTTTCCTATGGACTCTCCTATGTTCTCGGAGTGCACCACGGTATCGGCTGTTGCATCGCCTTTGACTACCTTGAGGACATCTATCCCGAGGGGGTTGCCGAGTTTCGGCGCATGATGGAGCGGCATAGCATTTCTCTGCCGCGCAACCTCACCGCAGGCTTAAGCGAAGAGGCGATGCAGCTGATGGTCACCACCGCCCTCAATCTTGCCCCTTTGTGGGAGAATTGCCTTGGCAAGGAGTGGCAGCAGCTCATGACCCGCGAACGTTGCCTATCCATCTACCGGCGGATGTAAGCCTTTCAACGATGGAGCAGCGTCATCGGACCCTGGCCGAGATCAGCCGGGGCATGCAGCGGGCCTTGCCGATCGTCCTCGGCTACGTGCCGATCGGCTTCGCCTACGGGGTTTTGGCTGGCAAGAGCGGCATCTCCGACGCCAACACCCTGTTGATGTCGCTGGTCGTCTTTGCTGGCTCATCGCAGTTCATCGCCATCGGCCTGTTCGCCTCAGGCAGCGGACCGGCGGCAGCGATTCTTACCACCTTCGTGGTCAATCTTCGCCACATGCTCATGGCGGCCTCGCTTTCTCCGTACCTCTCCGGCTGGAAAAAGCGTCATTTGGCCTGGTTCTCGTTTCAACTCACCGACGAGACCTTTGCCCTGCATTCCTCGGCGGCCAGCCGGCTGGGGGATTGTCGGCTGGAGGCCTTGTCCCTCAACATGACCGCCCAGGCCTCGTGGGTAGCGGGTACCGTGCTGGGCATTATCGCCTCAGGGCTGATCTGCGATTTCGGTCCCTTGGGTCTCGACTATGCCCTGGCGGCAATGTTCATCGCCCT
>CAYSON010000317.1:4434-4650 GCA_964432635.1 uncultured Desulfopila sp. | reverse complement strand
TCCATCAGTTCCTGGGAATGGGAGATCCCGACATTGATGTACCACGCAGGAAGATGAGCGATTTCCTTGTAGACGGTAACGGTGGGATTGAGCAGGGTGACCAAACCGATGGAGCCGTAGATCTCCTGGGAATCGGTAAGACCATCCAGGCCATAGTAGATGTAGCCGCCTCCGACTTTGACCGGGCCGAGGGTGGTGGCGTAGGCGACGGTGATA
>CAYSON010000317.1:0-4424 GCA_964432635.1 uncultured Desulfopila sp. | reverse complement strand
CGTTGTACTTTAAACCGTCATAGGCCTCGTTGTCGGTATCAAGGTTCCCCCAGAGGTTGACACTCGCCCCCTTGTAGCCGACAGTCATCGACGGTTGGATCACCACACTGTCATTGCTCAGTTCCAAGCCACGCCACACATACTTGCTGAAGGCGCCGACATCCAGGGCAGCTGTCGGCTTTTCCGCCTCCTCAGCCATACCCGGCATCACTGTTGACAAGATGGTTGTGGCAATGATACCCGTGACGAACACTATCTTCCTGTGCATGACTCATCTCTCCCTTGTCTATGGCTGTTATTGAATCGGCGATCGCTATTGCCCGCATTGGCCCTTGAGCCACCCAGTGCAGAGGCAATCGCCCGGCTTTCAACAGAAGATAGCAAGGATCGGACCAATGAGGCACCATCACATTTCATGCTACAATATCAAATAAATATGAAATGAGAGGAATGGTGTGTTGGCAGCAGAATACGGTCGACTTCCTGCAAAAACGTAGGGAGCTGGTGGCAATCCGCCACTATTGTTCGATGCGCCAGGATCCTTGCGCAAATGGGGCTGGGGCTTCGCCTGAGAAACCGACAAGGCGAGAAGGGGCGGGCAATCCACCCATAATCAATCTTCCGGCAGACAAGGCGCAACGACCAAACAGTCGCTTGCGGATGGCGTAGGGAGGGGTATTCGATGGTGGGAAAGGAGGGAATCGTGCAGAGGGCGAAAGTGAAAGCGGTTACTCGTCTTTTACCTCGTCGAGGTTTTCCGTTTCTCCGTCTTCTTTATCACGACCGGTTTTGCGTTCTTTCTTGGCCTCTTTCTTCTTTTTCTTTTCCAGTTCCTTGAGTCGCTTTTCCTGCTTGTAGGGGGAACGTTTAGTCATTCATCCTCGTTGTCCAAAGCTTTATGGATGATCGGCATCCGACTGGAAGGAATCTCGCGGTGGCGAGACTCCTTCCACTATGACCTTGTACCTTACTTCTTTACCACATTGGCCGCCGCCGGACCCTTGGCCCCGGCAACCACATCAAAGGTAACACGGTCCCCTTCTTGGAGCGACTTAAACCCGGTGGCCTGGATCGCTGTATGATGGACAAATACATCTTTGCCGCCATCTTGCTCGATAAAGCCAAACCCTTTGGAATCATTAAACCATTTCACACTACCTTCAGCCATTTTACTGCTCCTTCTTACTTTTGTACGCGAAACGCATACGGTTGGTTTGACAGTGCCACTTTGGCACCGTCCTGGTTCTGCACTACCGCTGCCTTGCAGCGGATAGGCAAATTATTAGCTCCCTGGATCGCAAGTCTTCTTCGAGAGGACGGCTATCAATGACGCATGCGGCCTTTCTTGACCGGAGGCTTGGCCTCGTTACAGACCAAGGTGCGATGATTGTATTCTTTATTGTTCAAACCTTCCATGACCTTATGGCCTTCCGACCGGCTCGACATTTCAACAAAGGCAAAGCCTTTCGACTTCCCGGTAAACTGGTCGATGACGAGCTTGCAGGAAACAACCGACCCAAACGGCTGACATAAATCGTTCAGCTCCGCTTCGGTTATGGTGTAAGGAAGACTTCCTAAGAAAAGCTTCATGCCTCTCCTCCCCCTGTGCGGGTGTGGTCAGCAAGAACTTTTCACGTATCGTGGAATACGAGACGATACCCCGAGGATATCCGAAAAAGAACATGCTAATTAATGTTAGTCCAGTACTTATACTTATTTTTCTCTACGAATACAAGTTTTTTCGTGAGAAGATGCCATATCCGATCATTTCGCTATGCGTCCGACCCCACCCAACGCAAAATGTTAGACAATGCACCGCAGTTCCCTACTCATGGTGCTGAGCGATTCGGCTCCATCGGCGGTGACCACCACGTCATCCTCAATGCGCACCCCGTTCTTGCCCGGCAGGTAGATGCCCGGCTCGACCGTGTAGGCCATGCCGACCTCAAGCACCTGCTCGTTGTCTCCCCGTATATAGGGGTCCTCATGACACTCCCGGCCGATACCATGACCGGTTCGGTGGGTGAACCGGGAACCGTACCCGGCCACCTCTATCACCCGACGCGTCGCCTCATCGACCTCGGCACAGCGCGCTCCGGGCCTCCCGGCAGCGCGTCCGGCGCTGTTGGCGGCGAGAACGGTGTCGAAGATCCTGCGGCTCTCGGCGTCAATCTCACCAATGGCAAAAGTACGGGTGAGATCGGAGACATATCCGTTATAGGCGGCACCCCAGTCGACAATGAGCAGATCGCCCGTCGCCAGCGGCCGCATTGACGGCTTGGCATGGGGGTTGGCGCCATTTGGTCCGGCGGCGACGATCGGCGAAAAAGGCAACCCGAGATCGGATCCGTGGGCGAGAAGCTGGACAAAGAGCTCCGAGGCGATCTCCTTTTCGGTGGTGCCGATGCGCACTCTGCTGAGGGTAACGGCAAGGGCGTCTTCGGCGATCTGCACCGCGCGACGCATAGAGGCGATCTCCTCTTGGTCCTTCTTTCCCCGTAGCGCCGTAATCACCGCAGAACCATCGAGATAGCGGGCACTGTCGCAGGCGCTACGCAGGAAGTTATACTCAAGCAGCCGCAGTTGCCGGGGCTCGACGCCAATCTTGGCTCCGGACAATCCCAAATCGGCCACAGCCGAGGCGAAAACTGCCTGCCAACTCTGTGGCTCCTCGCCGTAGGAATAAACCCGCAATGCCAGAGAGAGAGACTCCAGTTTCGGCATCTCCAGTTCCGGGAGGATAATGGTTGGCGCCGTTCCGGCCAGAAAAACAACCACCACCGGCCGCTCCATGAGATGAAAATTGAGCCCGGTGAGATAGGCCATGGTCGGCCCGGCGTTGATGGCCATTGCCGTAAACCCCTGGCGGACCATCTCTTCTTCCAACCGCTGTAAACGTTCAACCACCTCTCTACCTCCTGGAAAAAAAGGCTGCACCTTGCCGGTGTTTTCTCCCGACAACCGTTAAATCTGTATTTTTGCACCAAGCTTGGCGACGAATTGCGCCAGCCAGGCCGGATGTGCCGGCCAGGCCGGGGCGGTCACCAGATTGCCCTCGACATGGGCCGCGTCCATGGCTACCGCTACGTATTTCCCTCCGGCCAAACCCACTTCCACCGAACACGCGGGATAGGCCGAGCATTCCCGTCCCTGCAGGACCCCGGCAGCCGCCAGCAACTGGGCTCCATGACAAATGGCGGCGATGGGTTTGCCGGCGGCGGCGAAATGTTTAACCAGTTCTACCACCCTTGCATTGAGGCGCAGATATTCCGGAGCCCGACCGCCGGGGACCACCAGACCAACATAATCCTCCCCCTTGATTGCGTTAAAATCGGCATTGAGGGTGAAATTGTGCCCGCGCTTTTCGCTATAGGTCTGATCTCCCTCGAAATCGTGGATCGAGGTACGGACGAAATCGCCAGCCTTCTTATCAGGACAAACTGCGTGCACCTGATAGCCGAGCATCAGCAAGGCCTGAAAAGGTACCATTACCTCGTAGTCTTCAACGTAATCGCCAACCAGCATGAGAATGTTTTTCGTTGCCATGAGTGTTCTCCTTGTGTGTTATCCACGGATGCTCCCAGGCCGCCTCAATAAAGGACAGCTGGAGCGCCTCAATCCAATGATGCAAAAACTATAGCTGGACAGCCGATTGTCCAGGGCTTTTTCGAGGTGGTCAGCAGATCGTTCATCACTGCCATGATCAGTCTGGTCTGTACTCTTCTTACTCTACAATACATCGCCTATCCGAGCATGCGAACTTTTGCGGGTTCCCCTGCCACAGGCAGCCGAACAGACCGCACCCTCGAGAAAAGATGGCGGGCACTGAATTCAACTGAAAGAAGTTCGGTGCAAATCGACCTGCAAAATAGCAAATGACATATGGTGCCGGTTTTGTATAATGCAGGTTTCCGGCCTCCCACGGACGTGGCCGCGGCGACACAGCACCGTCTCTGCTCTCCTCGACGTCCGACTCGACCACCATCGACGCAAGGAACGAGAGACTACCGATGAAATCCCTATCTGTGCTGCTGCCGCTGCTGATCTGCCTTTTCCTCGCCGCCGGCTGTGGCAAGAAAACGGCTGAACCAGCCCCCTCCGCGACAATACCCCTCGCCCTGCTCACCCTCGACGATCAACTCACCGAGAAAAATGCTGAGCTGGAAAAGGAATTACGGGTAACCATCGATTGGATGGACCGCGATCTTCTGAAGATTTTCAAGGATGCCGGCTATCAGCCGGTGCTGCTCAAAAAGATGCAGGATTATCGAACCGACCAGGGCAAATTGCTGATCATCGAAGTCGAACGTTTCAACCCCGGCAGTCGAGCGGCGCGCGCCTTTGTCGGTTTCGGCGCCGGATCCGCTTCGCTTGACGTCAGCTACAAACTCCTCGACGAACGCAGCGCCCTGCTGACCGAGTGG
>CAYSON010000316.1:0-4656 GCA_964432635.1 uncultured Desulfopila sp. | reverse complement strand
GTGGCAGGACATCGCCATAGCGCAACCCCAGAAACAGACCTTTGTCAATATTGAGCAGTTTTTCGGCAAACCGGTTGATAGTGGTGATCTTGCCGTTTTCATCAAGGGAAATAACTCCGGCGGAGACATTCTGGAGGATGATCTCAGTGTATCGCCGCCGTTGCTCAGATTCTTGAGAGCTTTGCTGCAGGGCGGTATGGGCCTCGGCCAGGCGTTTGTTGCTTGAGTTGAGCTGGAAGGTCATCTGGTTAAAGGACTCCACCAGTAATCCCATCTCATCACCGGTGTTGCTTTCCATGGCGAACTCGAGGTCACCGTCGGCGACGCGGCGGGTCGCCAACACCAGTTTTTCCAAGGGTTCGGTGAGGCCACGGGAAATATAGAGGCCGAACCAGATAGCGGCGAAGATGACCAGCAGGGTGACGATGAGGAGAATGAGCAGCAGCCAGAACTTGAAGGGATCCTTGAAGTGTTTGAGCTGTCGATAGCCGGCGATACCTTTGGAAATACTGTTCATCTTGGCCAGCTGTTCGCTTTTGACGAGGAGCGAGGTGACAAGGATGGCCCGTCCAAGGTTGCCCTTGCCCAATTGGATTTCAGCAACACAGCTCACCAAATCCCCCGGGGCGAGTTCTTGAATCAAGGTTTCCCGCCCTTGTCCGGTGCGCACCCGCTCGAGGATATCGCCAGGCAACTTTGGCAGAATGGTGCTGCGCAGCTGTGGTCCGCGCACGACAATTTCGAGATTGTTGTCGTTGGTGAGCAGGCTGAGGCTGTCCGGGCCATTGATCGGGTTGAAAGAGAGGATGTTTTCCAGGGTGTTGCTGATGGTCTCCGAGGTGTAGCTGCTGAAATCGAGATTCTGGAGGCGCTCGTCGATGCCTTTGCTCATCAGGGTCACCTGCTCTTCCTTCTCCTTGAGCT
Organism: uncultured Desulfopila sp.; assembly: GCA_964432635.1. GTDB lineage: Bacteria > Desulfobacterota > Desulfobulbia > Desulfobulbales > Desulfocapsaceae > Desulforhopalus_A. The sequence continues at coordinate 3,732 of CAYSON010000316.1, read as the reverse complement.
GCGACTGGGCCAGCTTCAGTGATTCAGTGAGCGAGGTCTCAATGCTCTCATTGAACCAGTAGTCCATGCTGGTGGAGATGAATTGTAGGGCCACGAAGAAGAGCAGGATGGTCGGGATCAGCGAGAGTGAAAGAAAGGAGATGATCAGCTTGGATTTGAGCTTGTTACCAAGGCGATTGATGCGTCGCTCGAAAAGCAACTCGGCCAGGTTGCGCAGGACCAAGAAAAGGACGAATAGCACCAGCAGGACATTGACGTTGATCAGGGCGAAGATAAGGATGTTGTCGGCGGGCGAAACCTCTGGGCCAGGTAAAAACTGACTCTGCAACCAAACAAAGAGTGGAATCAATACCAGACAGGCGAAAATGGCGCGGCGAATCAATTTTTTCTTTTGCAGGATTCGCTGCGGATCGCGTGGCAGTTTGTCGTCGGGAAGATTTTCAGGAAGGGTCGGAGCGGTCATGGTATTTATCGGTAAGAAAACTCGAGCATGTGCCAGTCGGTGGCCACATCGCCCCAGGAGAGGAAAGGCAGTACATTATGGAGGCTCAAAGGCAGTGTCTTTTGGAATAGCTCGGCTCGCAATTTGAGCTTGTAACGGTGGTCGGGTAGAAGTTGGGTGAACGGCACGATCTTGGTGCCGTTCAGTTCTCCGACAACGCGTATCGCCTCCTCGAGGGTCTTGATCGTTACCGTGCTGTGGTTTTCTTCATCCAGTGTGATACGATAGATTTCTTTAAGAGTATCGTAGACGAGGATGTGCTGAAAGGTGAGGACGGTCAGTTGCTCGTCCGGCCAATTGGCGGTGGTTTTATAGAGCTCGATGAAAAAGGAAAACTTGAGGGGAATGCCACTATGGAGAACATCCTTCATTTCCGGAGTGAAGCCATTGTCAAGGGTGGCGTAGAAGAGGAGATGGCTGTCGGAGGCGCTGATAGTGACATCTTTGAAGGTTGCCAGTTTCTTGCCTTCGGCACTCTCGCCCATGCCTGGAAGGACCGATGCGGCGGCAAGCAGTAGGAGCAGCTGGAGGAGCAATCTGGCAAACGTCATCGGCAGTCGATCGGAGAAAAGGAAGTTATCGAAAAAGTTGCCGTGGAGGCGAATGAGCTACTCTACCTGATCCACTTGAGGTTGTCTACGTAGGGATGGTGTCGGGAGCGTGGGGTTTATCAACCATTGACAAGCAGTTTGTGGCGAGTTATCGTGCAAATGCACATTTTGTTTTCAGAGGTCGGCTACCAGGCCGGCACGACCACATCCACCACATCTTTTAAGGAGCAATGATTATGCGTATTGCCGTTCCGTCCAACCAACCTGGAGGTCTTGCCGCCGAACGTTCCGATCATTTCGGGCATTGCGACCTGTTCACCGTTATCGATCTCGATGATCACAAACAGGTCAGCGAGGTCAGCACCGTTGCTAATGGCGATCATGAGGCGGGAGGGTGTCTGGTTCCGGTACAATTGCTGCATAACGCCTCCGTCCAGGCGATCATCGTCGGCGGCATGGGAGCCAGGCCGCTGCAGGGATTCGCCGAGGTGGGCATCACCGTCCATTTCGCCGACCATGTTGCCATGAAGACCGTTGCCGAGGCGGTGGCCGGGTTTGCCGCCGACAGACTGCCGATCATGCACCCCAGTCAGGCATGCAAGGGCGCAGGCAGCTGTCACCATTAGGCCATTGCTTTTCCCGGTACTACTTTGTATATGAACCCAGCATGGGTAGACCACCTTGCGCCTGCCCGTGCATGCCGAGGGCAAGGGCCGGAACGCTGTCACCGAGCCGACTGTCTTGTGAATCATCACTCCTCACCACCTGGTTGGTGAGAGCCTGCGGAGAGTGAGATGTCGCCACGACCGAAAAAAATCAGAACCTGCCAAGGCCGATTTTGCGGCAAATCCTTCAAGCCGACAGGCACCTCCCTGATGTATCTGAAACAGATCCCCTTGCATAACGACGAACTGGAGGCTCTGCGCCTCTGCGACCTGGAAGGGATGACTCAGGAAGAGGCGGGGAAGAGCATGGGGGTGTCCCGCGGTACCATCCAGCGCATCGTTACCTTGGCCCGGCAGAAGGTGGCCGAGGCCCTTACCGCGGGGCATGCCCTGGTTTTTATCGACGAAATAGACCCTCTGTAACCTTTCCCTCCGCACTTTTTTCCGGTAGGCGCCGTCTACAGATTCTCCCGCGTCTTGTGGAAGGTGATGGCCGGCCATTTTTCCATAAAATACCTCAACATCCATTCGCTCTGGGCAAGATAGGTGAGAAAGCCCTCGGTATCACGGGCCAGCGAGGCCTGGTTTTTCCGCTCGAACTCCTCCAGCGCCTTTTTATCGTCGCAGGAAACCCAGCGGGCCGCCTGGTAATCCACCGCTTCGTAGATCGCCTTGACCCCGTATTCGTTGTGCAGTCGGGCCATAGTCACCTCAAACTGCAGCACCCCCACCGCCCCCATGATATAGTCGGCGCCGATCAGCGGCCGAAAGACCTGAATGGCCCCTTCCTCGGCCAGTTGAATCAAGCCTTTTTGCAGTTGTTTCATTTTCAACGGATCTTTTAACAACACGCGGCGGAAGTGTTCCGGGGCGAAGTTGGGGATGCCGGTGAACTTGAGCACCTCTTTGGGAGAGAAGGTGTCGCCGATCTTGATGGTGCCGTGGTTGTGCAGGCCGATGATATCGCCAGGCCAGGCTTCGTCGACATGAGAGCGTTCCTGGGCCATGAAGATGGTGGCATTGGCCAGGTTGATCTCCTTGCCGAGGCGATGATGGCGGACTTTCATTCCCTTGGTGAAATGGCCGGAGCAGATGCGGAAGAAGGCGATGCGGTCGCGATGGGCCGGATTCATGTTCGCCTGGATCTTGAAAACGAAGCCGGTGAAATCTTCCTCGTGGGGGTCGATGGTTCGCGTCAGGGTGGGGCGCGGTCCCGGCGGTGGGGCCATTTCGACGAAGCCGTCGAGCAACTATCTCACTCCGAAGTTGTTGATGGCGCTGCCGAAAAACACCGGGGTCTGCGAGGCCTTGAGGTACTCCTGGTACTCGAAGGGGTTGGCGGCGCCTTCGAGCAGTTCAAGATCCTGGCGCAGGTCGTCTGCCTGGCGCCCAAGCAGGGCGTCGACCTGGGGATCGCTGAGGTCTTCGATGCGGACGGCCTTGATATCGCGGGTGTTCTGGCCGGGGGAGAAAAGCTGGAGAACCTTGTGGTAAATGCTGTACACGCCCTTGAAGGTCTTGCCCATGCCGATCGGCCAGGAGAGGGGGGTGCACTCGATTTGCAGTTTCTCCTCGATTTCGGCCATGAGATCGAGGGGAGCGAGTCCCTCCCGGTCTAGCTTGTTGATAAAGGTGATGATTGGGGTGTTGCGCATCCGGCATACCTCCATCAGTTTCTCGGTTTGCGCCTCGACACCCTTGGCGCTGTCGATGACCATCACCGCCGAGTCGACGGCGGTCAGCACGCGATAGGTGTCTTCAGAGAAATCCTGGTGCCCTGGAGTGTCGAGCAGGTTGATTTCGTAATCGCCGTAGGTGAACTTCATCACCGAGGTGGTGACCGAGATGCCGCGCTCCTGCTCAATGGCCATCCAGTCGCTGGTGGCGTGACGGTCAATCTTGCGCGATTTGACCGCCCCGGCCATGTTGATAGCGCCGCCGTAGAGCAGCAGCTTTTCGGTGAGGGTGGTTTTGCCGGCATCGGGGTGGCTGATGATGCCAAAGGTGCGGCGGC
>CAYSON010000315.1:4327-4656 GCA_964432635.1 uncultured Desulfopila sp. | reverse complement strand
GGCACTGAGAAGCGCTACGTCGCGACAGTCAGGAATCGGCGGGAAATGCGCGCATCTTGACCATGGTGCACAACAATACTCTGTCTCATTTGCGCGCTATCGGGTATTATTCCCAAAAAATATGCCAGACGGGCTCCCAAGGCCCACACCTCTTCCCGACCCCACGAGACCGCATCGTAGATTGAGCGCGTCTTTCATGCGAGCGATATGAATCCCATTTGCATTGTCGATGATCAACCCTACATCTGCTCCACCGTCTCCAACATTCTCAAGGACGAGGGCTATTCGGCGCTGACCTTTGCCGATGCCGAAAGCTTCTGGGACAGTCT
>CAYSON010000315.1:0-4317 GCA_964432635.1 uncultured Desulfopila sp. | reverse complement strand
GTCTCGATACCCTGGAACCGTCTCTGGTGATGCTCGATATCTGGCTGCCCGGATCGGATGGCTTACAGTTGTTGAAACGTTTGCAGGACCGTTTTCCCAAGCTCCCCATCATCATGATGAGCGGCCATGCCGGCATCGACACCGCAGTGGCGGCGATCAAGGCCGGGGCCTACGATTTCATGGAAAAACCGCTGCACCTTGAGGCCTTGCTCGACAAGGTCAAATCGGCGGTCAAACATCTTCCGGTGAAGAGAGATCTGCCTCTTGTTTCCGATACCGAGTTGGAAACGGTCAGCACGGATTGTCTGATGCCTCCGGGCATGGTCGAATTGGTCGATTCCTCCCAGCGCCAGCGCACTCTCAAGGAAAACGTGGTGCTCAACGGGGTCGGGCTGCTCAGCGGCCGCAAGACCGGAATCATCCTCAGCCCAATGGACATCGACGCCGGCATTGTCTTTCAAACCCTCGACGGCCAAACCATCCCCGGACACATCACTTCTCTGGAAAACTACAACCATAACCACGCCGCCAAAACCTTTTCGGCCAACTCCACCACCCTCGATAATGGCCGGCAACAGGTGCGTACTGTTGAACATCTGTTGGCCATCTTCTCCGTCTGCGGCATCAGCAATGTCCTGGTTAAGGTTGACGACGAAGTTCCCAACGTCGACGGGTCAGCCAAGGATTTTTGCGAGCTCATCGCCCAGGCGGGGATCGAGGAGCAGTCGGCATTTAGCAAGGTCGCGGTGATTCGCAAAAAGATCGGGGTGGGCAAAGAAGAGCGGCAGGAGAAATATCTTTATGCCGAACCATTCGACGGTTTTGAAATCACTATGCGGGTCGATTATCCCGCGCCCATCGGCGAACAGCGCTATACCTACAATCCAGAGACGGTGGCCTTCGCCAAGGAAATCGCCCCGGCCCGGTCCTTCAACACCTTTGAGAATATTGAGTTGGCACAGCGGCTCGGCAAGGTCGGCGGCGGCTATCTCAACTCCCACATCATCATGTACCAGGGCAAGGTGATCAACACAAAGCTCCGCTACCCCGACGAGTTCGTTCGTCACAAGATCCTTGATCTCATCGGCGACCTCTACCTGCTCGGCTACCCCATCCGCGGGCGTATCACCGCCAATATGACCTCCCATGGCTATAACCAGGCCCTGGTGGAGCGCATGCACCAAGCCATCCAGAGCAGCTCAAGGTTGCGGCAATAAAGAAAAAAAATTAGTCCAGGCCTGGCTTTCTCGTTTTTGTTGCCGGGTGTTTAGGCCAGGTTTGGTCAAGGAATGTTTTTCTTCAACGCTGAATCGCAGGTCAGCAGCACTTTTGCCAGTTCGGCGAAGCCGTCGCCACCACAGCTGGCGGTGACCCAGGCCGGGTGATGTCCAAGGCGGTCGGCAAACTGCAGGACATTGGCGACACCGACGCTGTGCGGGAAAAAGCCGAACATCGGGGCGTCATTGGGGGAGTCGCCGGCATAAAGGACCTGCCGGCGATGGGTGTCGAGGTCAAGATCGAAGACGTCGGCGAAGAAGACCTTCGTCATTGCCAGCTTGTCATAGTCGCCATACCAGCCGTTGACATGGATTGAGCTGATCTTGGCGGTGGCGCCTCTCTCGGTGAAGCAGGCGACGATTTTTTCGATCTCGGCCTGGGTAAGAGGTGGCACGTCCTCACAAAAATCGATGGCCAGATCGGCTTCGCGATAGGCCTGATCGGCGGCGACCCTGCACCCCGGCACCCGCTGCAGCACCGCCGCCTGTATCGCCTCAAGACGCTGCCGGTCGGCCGCCCGTTCCTCCTTCTTTTTCCAGTATCTCCGCACCATTGTCTTGCGCGTCTGATCGTAGCGAAAATAGAGCGCCCCGTTCTCTCCCACCACCCCGGCCACCGGCCACATCCTGGCGATCATGTCGCACCAACCAGCCGGCCGGCCAGTCACCGGCACCACCGCATAGCCGGCGTCGGCCAGGCGCCACAGGGCGTCGTAAGCGGAGGACGGCAAGCGGCCGTGCAGGGTCAGGGTGTCATCGATATCGGTGAGGACATAGCGGACCTCGTGGAACATTTCCGGGTCCGCCGAGGCCAGTGGTTTCAAGGTTTTTCCTGACGACTGAGGGTGCGGCGCACCGCGTCCTGCCATCCTTGATATTTTCGCACGCGGATGGCCTCGCTGAGATCCGGGGTGAAGCGTTTGTCACGTTTCCACGAGCTGGAGAATTCCTCGGGAGGCGGCAACAGCCCGCAACCGAGGCCAGCCAGGTAGGCAGCGCCGAGGGCGGTGGTTTCCAGGATCATCGGTCGGTCCACCGGGGCGCTGAGGATGTCGGCAAGGAACTGCATGGTGTAGTTGGAGGCGACCATGCCGCCGTCGACGCGCAGCACCGTGTCGACCATGCCCGGCCAGTCACCGTGCATCGCCTCGAGCAGGTCGCGGGTCTGGTAGCACACCGATTCGAGAGCCGCCTTGGACAGTTCCGCCGGGCCGGTGGCGCGAGTGATGCCGAAGATGGCGCCGCGGGCGTCGGCGTCCCAGTGCGGCGCCCCCAGGCCGGTGAAGGCCGGAACCAGGTAGACGTCCTGGTTGATGTCGGCCTCGCGGGCCAGCTTGCCGGTGTCGGCGGCGGATTCGATCAATCCCATGGCATCGCGCATCCACTGCACCGCCGCTCCGGCCACAAAGATCGAGCCCTCCAGGGCGTAGGTGGTTTTTCCGTCCAAACGGTAGCCGATGGTGGTGAGCAGACGATTGTGCGAGCGCACCGCCTGGGCGCCGGTGTTGAGGACAATAAAGCAGCCGGTGCCGTAGGTCGACTTGATCATTCCCGGACTAAAGCAGGCCTGGCCGACCAGGGCCGCCTGCTGGTCTCCGGCGATGCCACGGATGGCGATGGGGGCGCCAAACAGACTCGGTTCGGTACTGCCGTAGTCGGCGGCGCAGTCCTTGACTTCGGGCAGCATCGCCTTTGGTACCCGCAGCAGCGCAAGAAGTTGTGCATCCCAGCAGTTGTCATGGATGTTGAAAAGCATGGTGCGCGAGGCATTGCTGGCGTCGGTGGCGTGGGTCCTGCCGCCGGAGAGGCGAAAAAGGAGAAAGGAATCGATGGTGCCAAAACAGAGGTCGCCGCGTTCGGCCTTGTCGCGGGCGCCCTCAACGTGGTCGAGGATCCAGCTGATTTTGGTTCCGGAAAAGTAGGAATCAAGGAGCAGCCCCGTCTTAACGGTGACCATCTCCTCGTGACCCTGGCGGCGCAGCTCAGCACACAACTCGGAGGTGCGCCGATCCTGCCAGACAATGGCCTTGTGGATCACCTTGCCGCTCTGCCGCTCCCAGACCACGGTGGTCTCGCGCTGGTTGGTGATGCCGATGGCGGCGATCTCGGAGGCGCTCAGTGCCGCCCCCGCCAGGGCCTTTCGGCAGGTGGTCAAGGTCGAGCTCCAGATCTCCTCGGCGTCGTGTTCGACCCACCCCGATTGCGGGAAGAACTGGGTGAACTCCTGTTGGGCGGTGCTGACGATTTCCAGGCGGTCGTTAAAGATGATGGCACGGCTGGAGGTGGTTCCCTGGTCGATGGCGAGGATATGGGCGGCCATGCTGGCTCCTTGTCGGTAGAGCTATTGGACGGTTGCGATGGTTGTCAAACTCAAACAGGTTGGCGGTATCACCGTCAACCTGTTTTTTGGAGCAGATGATCGCCCTCCCCGATGAGTGCTGGGGAGGGCGGAGGTGGGCTGGTGGTGATTATTTCTTGGCGGCGGCCCAGCTCTTGACCAACTCGTCGTAGTCAATGGTTTCGCCCTTGGGCTTCTCGTTGGCCAGTTTCGGCTTGGGAGCGCCGGGCAGGTTGAACCAGTAAGAGGCATCCTGCGGTTTGTTCAGCTTCGGACCGCATTCACCCTGGATGCCGGCCTTCTCGAGACGCTCGAGCACCTTGTCCTGCTGCTCGGCGAGAGAATCCATGGCCTGTTGTGGGGTCTTGCTGCCGGTGACTGCGTCGGCAACGTTCTGCCACCACAGTTGCGCCAGCTTGGGATAGTCGGGCACGTTGGTACCGGTGGGGGTCCACTGGACGCGGGCCGGGCTGCGGTAGAATTCTACCAGGCCGCCGAGTTTCGGGGCGCGTTCGGTAAAGGAGGCGTGCTGGATGTCGCTCTCGCGGATCGGGGTCAGACCAACGTGGGTCTTCTTGAGGCTGACGCTTTTCGCAATGACGAACTGGGCATAGAGCCAGGCGGCCTTGCGGCGATCAACCGGGGTCGATTTCATCAGGGTCCAGGAACCGGCGTCCTGATAGCCGAGCTTCATCCCTTCTT
>CAYSON010000314.1:3825-4662 GCA_964432635.1 uncultured Desulfopila sp. | reverse complement strand
GCACCGGGTTGGCCTCGCTGGCACCGCTGAGGTGGAGGAAATGGACGGCGATGCCGTCCATGGCGGCGGCGTTGTAGGAGGGCGAGGAGCGGCGGGCGAACACCGCTTCGGCGGTGATGCGGCCGAGGCTGTGGTCGACGTTTATTTCCTGGCGCGGATGCCGCGAGAAAAAGCCTAGCTGCTGCAGAGCCGCTCGCCACTTTTCCTTAGCCTGGTCAAGCGGCATATTGCTGATATAGACGTCGCGATTCATGAGAAGAGAAACACCTTAACGGTGGAATTTTCGGTTACACCCTGGCTGCTTTCCTCTATTTCAAAGTAACCGTGGGCCCGGGAAAGGGTGGAGATGGAGCCGGACTTGCCGAGCACCGGTTCGGCCAGCCAGCGGTCGCCGCTCTGTTGCAGACGCACCCGCACGATGTCGCGGCGGCCGGCGGCGGAATTGAGGTTGCGGACCAGAGTGGCGAGGAGATAGGGGCGCGGTGTGAACCCTTCGCGCAGTCCGGAAAGGCTGTCTATCGTCGGGGCGACAAAGAGGTCGAAGCAGACCATTGCCGACACCGGGTGACCGGGTAGGCCGAAGATCGGCGTGGCCCCGCTCATGCCAATGAGCACTGGCTTGCCGGGCTTGAGGGCGACGCCGTGCACGAGAATCCCAGGGGGGCCGAGGGCACTGATGACCTGCTCGCCGAGGTCGCGCACGCCCACCGAGCTGCCCCCGGAAAAAAGCACCACATCGTTTTCCGCCACCGCCTGGCGCAGCGCCGGAAGAAAGATGTCTTCGCGGTCGGAGACAATGGGATCGAGGCGATGGACGCCGCCACTAGGCAATACCTG
>CAYSON010000314.1:0-3815 GCA_964432635.1 uncultured Desulfopila sp. | reverse complement strand
GGTCAGGTTGGTCGGGCTGGCAAAGACCTCGGCACCCCAGGTTTGCATCATCGAACGGCGGAAGGGCTTCTGCTCATAGCTGACCCTGACCATATAGACACGGATCTCAAGGCCCAGCAGCTGGCCGGCCAATGCCAGCGAGTTGATGTCGCGAATCTGCCCGGGCCGGGGAGAGGCATGGTGCGGCACGATCTCGTCGCCGGTGGAGAGGATGCCCACCCGCACCTGACGATAGACCTCGACCTCGGCGATCCCCAGGCCGGCCAAGAGTCCGATGTCCTGGGGGCGCAAGCGGGTGCCGGCGGCGAGGGCCAAGGCCCCGGCAGCGATATCTTCCCCCCTGGCGATGACGTTGCCGCCCACCCCTGTACCCTTGACGATTTCTATCATGGTGGCGTCCACCGGCACCGTGTCTTCGAGCATCACCACACCGTCGGCGCCTGGGGGCAGGAGGCCGCCGGTGGGGATTTTCTGGCAGCTGCCTGGATGAATCACCTCGAGGGCTGGTTCGCCCATCTTGACCTCGCCGGAAATAGTGAGGTAGCACGGCGAGCCCTGGCTGGCACCAAAGGTGTCCCTGGCTGAGACGGCAAAGCCGTCCATGGTCGAGCGCGCCTCGGCCGGCAGGTCGGTGGGAGCGAGTATCTTTGTGGCCAGGACGTGGTCAAAGGCTTCAACCAGTGGCAGGGTCTCGGTAGCGGTGGTCCGGCCCGCCAAGTGGGTGGCGAGAATCTCCCCTGCCTGGTGCACCGTAATCAAGCCGCCACGGCCGAGCATGTCTTTACTGCCAGTCATGTTGTCCGCCTCTTCTCTACTTCAATAATCAGTTCTATGTCGGTGGTGTCGCCACGCAGCTGCGAGATCATCGTTTCTATAGGATAGCGCTGCTGGTTATGGCGTGCGTCGCCGATACTTGCAGCCAGGTCCGGCCGTTTTTCAAAAAAGGTGGCAACGGTGTTGGCCGCCACAGTCACCCCTTGGCAGAGCAGCTCGGTGCCGCGCTCGAGGGCGATACTGTTGAAGAGCTTGAGGGTAAAGACGGTATACCCGCCTCCGGCTTCGCTTGCCGGTCTCTTGGCGTTACCGCGCAGTGCCGCATGAATGCTGTTCTTACGGAAAATCGCTCCGGCTAGGCCTGGCATGGCGGCTGACAGGGCAACGACCGCACCTTTGCCGGGGAGAGCCATACAAAGATCGTCTACCGGGACACCATTGCAAAAAATGGTTTGCACCGTAGTGGCGAGGTACTCTGCAGTGAACCCTGGCAAGGCGGTCAATGATTCGAGCAGGGTCTGGCCGCTCGCCACACAGACCCTGAACCCGGATTGCAGCAGGGTGGTGCACGATGGCAGATCGTCAGGGACTATCGTCAGTTGCCACTGCGATAAAGTTCGTTGCTCATCCATGCGGAAGGTTTTACAGTGAAGAATGTGTGTATGCACGTCCCCCAGGCCACAGAGCCGGAAGCGCCGACGCGCCAAGGTACTCGCACTATACCAATATTCTCTCTTTTTATGAAAAGAAAATCCGCTCTGGTGCGCCAAAGACTTTCTTATAAGGATAAAAAATGACACCGAAAACTCTTCAATCTTCGCCAAATTTCCGCCCTTTCGTCGGGCCGGTGGTGACCATCATTATGGATGGCATCGGCATCGGTCCCGGCGACGACAGTGACGGCGTTCATGTCGCCTATACCCCTGTTCTCGACCGATTGCTGCAAGAACCGCTACAATTCCGTCTCAAGGCGCACGGTACGGCGGTGGGCTTGCCTTCTGATTCGGACATGGGTAACTCCGCGGTCGGCCACAATGCCCTGGGTGCCGGTCGGGTTTTTGCCCAGGGGGCGCAACTGGTCAACGAAGCGATCAGTACGGGGCGGATTTACGCCTCCGCCGCATGGGAGGCGCTGCGCGCTCGGGCCGGGGCCGGCGGGACCCTCCACTTTATCGGGCTGCTCTCCGATGGCAATGTTCATAGCCATGTCGATCACCTCAACGCCCTGCTTGAGCGTTGCGCATCGGAAAACTTTGTCAGGGTACGGGTGCACGTTCTCCTTGACGGCCGCGACGTCGATCAGAAGAGCGCCCTGCGCTATGTCGAACCGCTACAAGAGAAACTGGCTGCCTTGAGCTGTTCCGGGCGCGATTACCGCATTGCCTCCGGCGGCGGCCGCATGGTCACCACCATGGACCGCTACAACGCCAACTGGGCGGTGGTGGAAAATGGCTGGAAGGCACATGTGCACGGCGAGGGGCGGCACTTTGCCTCGGCTGCCGAGGCGGTGCGCACCTATTATCAGGAAGACGAAACCATCACCGATCAGTATATGCCCTCCTTCGTCGTTGCCGCTGACGGGGACCCGGTCGGTCCCATCGTCGACGGTGACGGGGTCATCCTTTTCAATTTTCGTGGCGATCGCGCCATTGAGATCTCACGCGCCTTTGAAGAGGAGGAAATGAGTGAATTTCCCCGCGGGCCGAAACCGCAGATCTTCTACGCCGGAATGATGCAGTATGATGGCGATGCGCTCATCCCCAAGAATTATCTGGTCGAGCCGCCTACCATCGAGGGCACCCTTGGCACCTACCTTTGCGCCAGCGGTGTCACCTCCTATGCAATCTCCGAGACCCAAAAATTTGGGCATGTCACTTATTTCTGGAACGGCAATCGCTCCGGGTATATCGATGCCACCCTGGAAACCTACGAGGAGGTGGTTTCCGACAAGGTTCGCTTTGATCAGCGGCCGTGGATGAAGGCGGGGGAGATTACCGACAAGGTGCTTGAGGCCATAGCCTCCGGCCGCTATAGGTTCATCCGCGCCAACCTTGCCAATGGCGACATGGTTGGCAATACCGGGGTAGTACCGGCTATCCGCATTGCGATAGAGACCGTTGATCTTTGCCTCGGCCGCATCCTCCTGGCGGTGGCAGGTGCCGGAGGCATCGCCGTCATTACCGCCGATCACGGTAATGCCGACTGCATGTGGACGACGAAGAACGGCAAGATTACCCCGATGGTGGCCCACACCCTCAATGCGGTGCCACTGATTATCAAAGACTTCAGCGGCGCCAACACCTTCACGGCAGCTGGGGTAACCCAACCGGGCCTGGCCAATGTCGCCGCCACCCTCTGTCTGCTGCTCGGCTTCGAACCGCCACCAGACTATGAACCGGCGCTGCTGCGCCTCATTAATGCAGACGAGGTGCGGAAATGAGCGAATATGTGAGCCGATCGGCACAAAAACGGCGTTTCAAAGACGAAGAGAGTGCGGCCGAAGAACTGGCCCTGCTCACCGACCGCGACCTCAAGCTTCTTCCGGCCGGAGCGGAGGTCAAGGAGGAGATTGTGCGTTGCCGCACCCTCAAGGGCGGGGCCCGCAAGCGGCAGGTCAAGTATCTCGCCAAGGTGATGCGTGACGCAGGGATGGAGACGATCCTCGATTTTCTTACCGTGCGCAAAGGGTCACAGATAAAGGCCAACAGCCTGCAGCGGGAGGCGGAGCGGCTGCGCGATGTCATCATCAATGAGGCCATCGAGGAGTACCAGGACACCCTGCGCAGCGGCGGCCACTGGGAACCGGATTGGCAGGGGGAAGAAATCGAGGCAGCGGTGCGCCGATATCCGCTCGATCAGGGTGACCTGCGCCGCACTGTCCACCACTTCGTCAAGACGAGAATGCCTAATTCCTACCGGGAGACTTTTCGCATTCTCAAAGCTGCCATGGAAAAAGAGGAAGTCTTGCACAGGACTTCGGAATCGCAAGAAAATTAATACATTACAGGATATAGCAAAGCGCCTCCTCACAAAAAAATGCC
>CAYSON010000313.1:3173-4663 GCA_964432635.1 uncultured Desulfopila sp. | reverse complement strand
TTCCCGGCTCATGGCCACCGTCAGTTCCTGCGAGATCGATGCTATCCCCACATTGCGAACAGACGATAGCGTTTATCGGCTGCGATCTGCTGTAGCTGACCACCTGCCGGCCGCCGCAATCCTCACAGAAAACGACTCGACTGAGTACCTTGGCAAAGCCATTACTCTTCATCGTCGGGGGCGTGGCGAACGGTTCCCGCGCTTTAAGGCGCAGAGCAGAGGCACGCCGCACTTTTTCGAGAAGAAGTGTGCGCTGCAACTGGATACTGTCCTTTTGGAAGACAAAATCCTTATAGATATAGTCGACGGCACCGTTTTTCAGGGTATCAAAGGCTCGAGCGGTCCCCTCCTCGCTGAGACTGGAAAACATGATAGTTGGCGTCGGGCGGTGAATCATCAAATGCTGCAGGGTGGTCATGCCGTCCATGAGCGGCATCTCCAGATCAAGAAGAATCACCGACGGGTTGGTCTTGAGGATCAACTCCAAGGCTTCGATGCCATTCTGCGCTTCGCCGACAATGGCGAAATCGCTGTCCTCTTCGAAAATATCCCTGAGGAACCGGCGAAACACCAAGGAATCGTCGACGATGAGAATGGAAATGATGGCGCCAGCGGATCTGAGTTTGGCGTTTTCCATGAGGTTCGTCTCCGCGTTAAGAATGTGGGAACGTTTCTAATCGGAAATGTTTTTTGGCACTGGGGTTGCCGAATAAAGACAACGTTCCCGGATATACGCCAGGACCGCCGGCGGTACCTCGCCGTGCGGTTCGACCCCCGCAGCGATTTTTTCCCGAATGGCGGTGGAACTATACTTGTCGGGAACTCCCTGCAACACCATGATTTCCCGATACCCTCCTGGACGAATCCAGGCTGCACCAACCTGGTTATACCCGAGCTGTTGCAGAAAACGGTCAACTCGTGCAGCACTGTCGTCCCGGCGGCGAACAACGATAAGTGCCACCCGCCGCAGTATCTGATCATACTCGCGCCACGATAAAAGATCCATGAAAGCGTCGCTGCCGATGAGAAATGACAGGCGCGCTGCGATCTCGACAGTCTGCTCCACGGCACGGAGTGTCTCAATGGTATAGGATGGGGCGGGCAGGGTGTGTTCGATATCAGAGCAGGAAAAGCGTGATTCACCCTCTATAGCGAGACGAACCATGGCCAAACGGTCGACAAAGGTGGCCAGAGGCGAACTGATTTTGTGGGGAGGCAAGGCTGACGGCAAAAAGATCACACGCTCGAGGCAACACTCGGACATTGCCGCCATTGCCAACTGGAGATGGCCAAAGTGAATGGGATTAAACGTCCCCCCCAAAAGGCCCAGGGAGTGCTCACTCACCGACGAACCTGCCCCTGACCGTAGATGATGAACTTTCGGGTGGTCAATTCCGTGAGGCCCATGGGCCCATAGGCATGCAGTTTGGTGGTGCTGATGCCAATTTCCGCCCCTAGGCCAAGTTGACCTCCGTCATTGAATCTGGTCG
>CAYSON010000313.1:0-3163 GCA_964432635.1 uncultured Desulfopila sp. | reverse complement strand
TTAACTGATCGGCATTCAATACGCGTTGCGATAAGGCATTGACCATCACCGCAGAAGCGTCGATTTCGGCAATAAAGCGTTGCGCCGTGCTGTAGTTCTCGGTGATGATACTCTCGGTATGCTTGGAGCCGAAACGGGCAATATATTCCTTGGCCTCTTGATAAGACTCAACCACCTTGACGCACAGGATGAGATCGAGAAACTCCCGTCCCCAATCATCATTGTCTGCTGCAACGATAGATGGTGAAAGCGCCATGCTCTGCGGACAGCCACGCAGCTCAACCCCCTTTTCCGCCAGGACCCTGGCCAGATCGGGCAAGCACTTTTCGGCCACCCGGCGGTGCACGAGGAGTCCTTCAAGGGCATTGCACACGCCGGGACGTTGCGTTTTGGCGTTGACGACGATCGGTTCCACCATGGCCAAGTCGGCATCCTGGTCGATGTAGATATGGCAGACCCCCTTGTAGTGTTTGAGCACGGGGATTCGCGATTTGGCGGTGACGCTGCGGATCAAGCTTTCGCCACCGCGAGGAATAACCAGATCGATCAGCTCATCCTGAGCAAGCAGAATGTCGACGGCGGCCCGGTCGGTGACCGGTAGCAGCTGCACTGCATCCTCGGCAACACCTTCGGCTGCCAAAGCCTGACGAAAGAGCACAGCCAGGGCAAGGTTGGAGTGAAAGGCCTCGGATCCGCCGCGAAGAATAACGGCGTTGCCGGTCTTGAGACAGAGGGCCGCGGCATCAACGGTGACGTTGGGCCGAGCCTCATAGATCATGGCGATAACCCCGAGTGGTACCCGCATTCTCCCCACCAGCAAGCCATTGGGTCGCTTGACCATCTCCTCAATCGTGCCGACCGGATCGGCCAACAGACGCACCTCGTTAAGGGAAGCGATCATGGTGGAGATGGTGGCATCGTTCACGCTCAAGCGATCAAGCATCGCTGCCGAAAGCCCCTTTTCTTGCGCCAGCCGAAGATCCAGATCATTGGCCTGCACCAGGTCGTCACGGTGTTTCTGGAGGAGCTCGGCCATCTTGGCGAGGACGCCATCCTTACGGACCGTCTCAAGTGTTGACAACAAGGAGGCGGCTCGTTGAGCCCGTTTCGCCACCTCGACGATGTCCTGTTCAAGTGTCATGAATTTTCTTAACCGGTGAAATTTGTCACGCTTTATACCTGCAACATGGCAGCCATCATCTCTTCGGTTTCACCCAATTCGTTTTTAGCGAGAGATGCTGAGGCACTTCTTTAGAGCAGTACCAGATTGTCTCTATGAACGACCTCGTCACTCTCCTTGAAACCTAGGATATCGGCAATACTATCGGTATGCAATCCTTTGATCTTCTCGACTTCGGCGGAAGAGTAGTTCGCCAGGCCCACCGCCACCGGCATACCTCTTTGGTCGAGACAATGCACCGCATCACCCTGATCGAAATTGCCCTCGACGGCGGTGATACCAGAGGGCAGCAGGCTTTTACCCTTTTCTGTCAGGGCCAGACAGGCGCCCGTGTCAAGCCGCAAAGCACCCTGGGGTTTGAGGACATAGGCAATCCACCGTTTGCGACTCTGCATCTTTTCCGTGCGCGGCAAGAAGAAGGTGCCTACGGATTCACCGGCAAACAGCCGCCGTAGAATCCCGGCCTCTCGGCCCGGTCCGATAAAGGCGCTGCCACCGCCGGCGGTAACCATTTTGGCGGCAAGGATCTTGCTGCGCATCCCACCGGTACCCAGCACGCTTTTACTGTTTCCGGCCATGGCTTCGATATCCTCGGTTATTTCCGGGACGGTGGCGATGGCCACTGCCCGGGAATCGGTAAGCGGGTTGCGGTCGTACAAGGCGTCGACATCTGTGAGACAGATGAACATGTCGGCCTCGATGAGGTTGGCTACCAGGGCCCCGAGATTGTCGTTGTCGCTAAATTTCAACTCCTCGGTGGACACGGTGTCATTTTCGTTGATCACTGGGATGGCCCCCAATTCCAGCAAGGTAAGGAGGGTATTGCGAACGTTGAGGTAGCGCTTGCGATGGGCAAGATCTGAATGGGTAAGGAGAACCTGGGCAATGGTTTTATCATAGCGGGCGAAGGCCTCGTCGTAATCGTGCATCAAGCGCGATTGGCCGATGGCCGCCAAGGCCTGTTTCTCGCGCATGGTCAGCTCTTGGCCATCAACGACCTTCATCTTTCTTTTACCGGCCGCCACCGCCCCGGAGCTGACCAGGATGACCTCCTGGCCTTGGTCATGCAAAAATGCGATATCTTTTGCGAGATTGCCTATAACTTCTGCGTTGAGCCCCTTCTCGCCGGTGAGAATGGCGCTTCCCACCTTGACCACTACTCGCTTGGCTTTGCTGAAGAAGGCGTGGCGGCTTTTTTCCTCCTCAACTGAAGGCCCCTCCGTTTGCATATGTCCTCCCTGAGCTGCAGGTTTATGAGACTATCGATATCTTCTCAAGAGACACTCAGCCGAGCGCGGTGAACGATGGAAACATGCTTATCGTGTGCTGTTACGGTCTTCGAGGATTTTTACCAATAAGTCCTTAAGTTCCTCGACCCCTTCTTCCAATTCAGCCGAAAGCGCCAGGACGTGAGGGCAGAGTCCGGCAAACTGTTGTCGCGCCGTGACGACCTGCTCCTCCTCAAGGAGATCCGTCTTGTTCAATACCAGAATCTGGGTACGATGGGCAAGATCCTCTTTATATAAAGCGAGTTCTCTGGTGAGAACATCAAAATTTTCCCGAGCCTGATCACTGGAGATGTCGAGAACGTGCAAAAGGATACTGGTCCGTTCGATATGCCGCAGGAAGGTATGGCCGAGACCTATACCGGCATGGGCTCCGGCAACCAGGCCGGGGATATCGGCAATGATGCACGGCTCATAATGCTGATGGCGCATCACCCCTAATTGTGGCTGGAGGGTGGTGAAAGGATAGGCGGCGATCTTCGGGTGCGCCGCTGACAATTTTGACAATAAGGTCGATTTTCCGGCATTGGGTAGACCAACCAGCCCGACCTCGGCCAGCAATTTCAGTTCAATGGTCAGCCACCCCTCCTCCCCTGTTTTTCCAGGTGTCGCAACCCGCGGCGTGCGATTGGTAACAGCGACAAAGTGGGGATTGCCAAAGCCGCCATCACCTCCGAGACCAGCGACGACCATGCCG
>CAYSON010000312.1:0-4686 GCA_964432635.1 uncultured Desulfopila sp. | reverse complement strand
CTTGGTCTTTTCGGAAGAAACCCCCTGGGGCTGCGACTGTTGGTAGCGACGATCGCCGGCTTCCTTCCAGCTGCCGCCATTGGTCTGGTCCTCAACAAAACGATCAAAGCCTATCTTTTCGGTCCCTGGCCGGTGGTGGCAGCCTGGCTGGCTGGGGGGGTGGCGATACTCGTGGTCAGCGCCATGAGAAAAGGGCAGAGCACCGCAGTCGGGATCTCCCTTGAACAACTTTCCTGGAAGATGGCCCTGATGATCGGCTTTGCCCAGTGCATTGCCATGTGGCCAGGCGTCAGCCGCTCACTGGTAACCATTGTCGGTGGGGTGCTGGTCGGCCTCAGCCTGCCGGCGGCGGTCGAGTTCAGTTTCCTCCTCGGTGTGGTCACCCTGGGGGCGGCAACCTGCTACGACGCCCTCAAACACGGTGAAGTGATGCTCCGCACCTTCCCACTTGAGGCCTTGCTGGTCGGCCTGCTTTTCGCCTTTGCCTCGGCGGTGATCTCAATCAAATGGATGGTCTCCTATCTCAACCGCCACGGTCTCGCTGTTTTCGGGTACTACCGGGTCGCCGTCGGGCTGCTCACCGCCCTCCTGCTGACGACGGGGTGGATTTGAGGGGAATGGTTATGCCAACCCGACATCGACCCGACATGGACTGCAATTCAATAAGTTATCGCCCGATTTGGCCAGATGTCCGCTACTTTTCCGATCCTTGTTGATGTATTATTGGTCCATGATTAACTTGGGAGAAGGTTGGTAGCTAACAACTCCTCCTTCCTCAAAATCAACCAACACCACAGACAAAGCTGCCCCTAGCGGCAAGGAGACGACAATGAAAAATTCGACAACGATAATGGCTTTGGTGGTGGTGGCGGCGCTGGCGACCCTTGGCACCCTCGCCTATCCGACAGCCTCGCAGGCCCGCGGCGACGATTATTATGACTATCAACACGACCGCTATCGCAACTACTATCCCCACTATTACCCTTACTCCGGCTATCGCCACTACAACCCGGTGGTGCGTCGTGACCGCTACAGCTCAGGTGACTATGCCCCGAACGGCAGCTACCACAGCGAAAGCGTGGTCGAAGACCGCCATCGCAGCTATTACTCCCCCGGTCGCAACCAGGCGATCACCAAGCCGCGCACCACGGTGAAAACCTGGAGCGAGGCCCCTGGTCAGGTGACCACCCAGGAAAAGACCAGCTGGATCGGCGCCGATGGCCGCCCTCACAGCACCACGGTGACCCGCGACACCACCGCCGACCGCTGGGGCAACACCCATACCGACACCCAAGTCAATCTGCGCAAGGCCAAATAGGCAGCAGCCCCCTCGACCGGCCCGCGGACTTCCCTGAAGATTCCACGGGCCGCTTGCTCTCTCCCCCTCTTGTTGTGCTTTCGCCACCGACTCCCCTTCATCGATGTGCCGCCCGTTCCTCTATCGCCCGTACCACTGAGGGAAAAAGGTTGTCGACGATCTTGGCGTAACCGGCCGGGTTGGGATGGATGCCGTCCTCCAGGTTGAATTGACCGACCATGGCCACCCCCTCGAGAAAAAAAGGCATAAAGATAACCCCGCTTTCCTTGGCCAGCTTGGGGTAGATCTGGTTAAAGCGGACGACATAGTCCGGCCCGAGATTGCGGACCATCTTCATCCCCGCCAAAACCACGGTGATGCGCCGCTCCTTGAGCCTTACCAGCATTTGGCGGATATTGTCTTCGGCCACCTGCGGATCGATGCCGCGCAGGCCGTCGTTGGCGCCGGTCTCAAGGATGACGATATCCGGGTTCATGGTCAGGACCCACTCAAGGCGCGACAGGGCGCCGCTGCTGGTCTCGGCACTGACTCCGGCATTGATCACCTGATAGGGATACCCGGCTCCGCGGAGTTTTTCTTCGAGTAAGGCCGGATAGCTCTCTTTGATGTCCACACCATAGCCGGCGGTGAGGCTGTCGCCGATGGCGACGATGACCCCTGTCGTGTCTTTTTCCTTGGTCTCCTTTGGCTGGGGCGGCGGCGGTTCGCCGCGACACCCTATGAGCAGGAAAAGGACCACGACGACAAGAGAGAAAATACGCTTCATATCACCCTCAGAAAGATTGTTCGCGAAGATAGCTGCCCGGTTTTTTGACGATCACCGAGAGCGAGGTGAGAAGGCCTAGACCAAGCACCAAGATGGTCAGCACCGCCATCAGCAGCAGGGCGGCGAGCGGATACGGTCGATAGGCGATATCAAGAACGAAGCGGCACACCCCCCAACTGCCCATCTCGGCGACCAGCACTGCAGCGCCACAGCTCAGCAGTGCCAACAGAAGGTTTTCCAGGGAAAAAACCTTGACCACGAACATGGTCGGAGCGCCGAGGATCTTGTAGTGAACCGCCTCCTCAAGCCGTGCCAGCCGTGTGGCGAGAATCGAGCCGACCAGGATCAGGCCACCGGCGAGGATAGAAAATGAGGCGAAAAAGGCGACCAGCATGGAGAGTTTGGCCATCAGCCGCCCCAGTTCGGCGGCCGACTCGCCGACATTGATCGGGCTGACATTAGGGAAACGCCCCACCACGCGGTTTTCCATGGCTGCAACCTCGCCCTCCGCCACCCTGAGGGCGGCAAAGGAGGTCTGCGGCGCCGCTTTTAGGGTCGCCTCGGGAAAGACAAAATAGAAAAATGGGTAGAGCATCGATTTAGTGCGACTGCGGATTGAGGTCACTTCGGCCTTAAGGCTCACCCCCTGAATGGAAAAATGGAGAATATCGCCGATCTTCATCTCGCCGATCTCAACCACCGAGTCAAGCAACGACACCGGGGCAAGCTCCGGAAAGCGCCGTGTCGCCCCAAACAGTCCCTCACCCGCGACCAGCGTCTCGTCATCAAGCAACTGATCGCGGTAGGTGAGACTAAACTCCCGTGCCAGGCTGTCACCACGGCGCTCCACCTCGCGGCGGCGATCGATGGTCTTGTCGTTGATCGCCTGCAACCGCGCCCGCACCACCGGAAAAAGCTCGGCCCCTTCGCCGGCCAAGGCGACAAAATCCTGGCGTTGCTCTTTTTGAATATCGAGAAAAAAAAGATTCGGTGCGTCCGGGGGATAGGATTCAATAAAGGCACTGCGCAGGTTGTGCTCCACCAGATAGATGGTAAAGAGTACCGCCAGGGCCGAGGCCAGGGTGACCACCACGGTACGGCTGGCATTGCCCGGTCGCGACAGACTGCGCACCGCCTGGCGCAGGGGGAGAGACGAATAGTCGAGGCGGGCCAATCCGACAAAGGCGCCATGGGCAAGCAGGGTCATGACCAGCACCAGGCCCACCACGCCAACCATGAACCACAGTCCGGTAGCACCGTCATCAAGTTGCAGGACAACCACCGCCGTCAGCAAGGACAATCCGATCGCCAGCACCACCCGAGGCAGGGCGCGCCGCAGGCCTCCACCGGTTTCCTTGCGAAAGATCGCCGACGGCTTGATCGTGGATATCCGCGCCAAGGGTAAAAAGGTAAAAAAGAGCACTGCCACCAAGCCAAGACCAAGGCCCTGGGCGAGATCGGCAATGGAGACATTGAGTACCAGATTTTCCGGCAACAAGCCCTGCAGCATCTGGAAAAAGGCGACTTTGAGCAATAAGCCGCCGCCAATGCCGAGAATCACCCCACAGAAGCCAAGAGACAACACCAAGGTCAGGTAATGGCCAAGGAGAAAACCATTGCTGGCGCCGAGGGCGCGGAGAATGGCGATGCTCTTCACCTGACGGCGCAACAGGGCGGCCAGCGAGCTTTGCATGCCGATGCCGGCAAGCAGCAGGGTGAAGACGGCAATCAGCGACAGAAAAAAGAGGAGGTTGTCGAAAAATCGCTTGATGCGCGAGCCGGAATCGGCGGCGGTGACCACCCGTTCTCCGTCACCGGTCTTGGCCTGCAAACGGGCGACAACGGCCCCCTGGCGCTGCCGATCGTCGAGCTTGAGCAGCCACTGATAGGTGCTGCGGCTGCCTTTGCCGACCAAGTCGGTGGCGGGCAGATCGTCGGCACTCATGAAGATGCGCGGCCCGAAATTAAAGAAATCCACCGGCCGTTGCGACTCCCGCACCACTACGTCGGCGATACGTAAACGGGCCTGGCCGAGCAGCAGGACATCGCCGACGGCAAGCCCCAACCGTTCCAGCAGGGTGCGACCAACGATGACGGTGCCGGGACGAAGTGCTTCCGCAAAGGGTTTGCCGGATGCCAACTCCACCGTGCCATAAAGGGGATAACCGCCAGCCACCGCTTTGATGTTGCTGAAGAGGAAGTCGTCGCTGCCCTCCCTGCGGGCCACCGAATAGAACTCCCAGGCGGTGACCGCCGTCACCCCGCCCTCACTGAGCACGGCAGCAAGCTCTGTCGTCAAGGCCGGGGTCAGCTCGTTGCCGCTGCGCACAATGATGTCGCCGCCCTGAAGGGAGGCGGCATCGCCGGCGATAACGCCGCGCACATCTCTGCGAAAGCTGTTGACGGCAATGATGCTAACCAGGGACAGGGCGACGCAGAGGACGAAAATCACCGCCTGACCACGATTGTGCGCCAAGTCGCGTAAAAGATGCCGCAGCTTCATAACAACCTGTCGCTGGAAGAGGAGACGACACCATCGTGCAGCCTGATGATGCGGTCGGCGCGGGCAGCCAGCGCTTGGCTATGGGTGGCCAGCACCAGG
>CAYSON010000311.1:0-4689 GCA_964432635.1 uncultured Desulfopila sp. | reverse complement strand
GACATAAATTCCATACAGTGTTGTGGCGGTGTTTCCTCCCAGGTTGATGATGTTGTTGATAACCTTTTCTTCGTGTTCCTCAAGGTCCCCTGATTCTCGCGAAAGCGCGGCAATGGTTTGAACCTGCTCAGCAGAAAAGGTCTCCTCAATCTTTTTGGGCAGCAATCCGCTGAGAGTTCGACACAGCAAGGTGATCGGTTTGAAGAAAAAGATTACCACTTTTATCAACCGTGCCACGCCGGGAGCTAACCGACAGGTGTAGTTACTCCCTATGGCTTTCGGTAACACCTCGGAAAGAATGAGGATGGATAAGGTGAAAGCTACGGCAAAGAGGATAAGGTTCTCCTCTCCATAGAGTTTGGCGAAGGCCACGGCAGCGAAGGCGGTGCCAATGGTGCCAGCGATGGTATGAAGAATGAGAATGGCTGTCACCGGTTCGTCGATGTCGGCCTTCAGGGTTTGCATGTGCTCGGCGGAAGAATGACCGTTCTTTCTGAGTGTGTCGATCTGACTCGCGGATACCGCATAAAGCACAGCCTCGCACACAGAACAGATGGCCATAACCAACATGGCCAGACTCACCGAAACAACAAGGGTCTCAAACACGGATTCGTTCTCCAGGGAGGGGAGGTTTAGGTATCGCTCTGGCGAAACCACGAGTGAAGGTTCGGTTTGTTGGAAATATTTGACATTTTCCTCCAGGTTTTTTGGAGTATACTGTAATTTCTCTGATAATAAAGACGCAATTCTACCTGTTCTCTCACACAGCCTGTGGAGCCCTATGCAAAAACCTTCAATTATCATATCCCCTAAATCATGCAGCGATTATTGCGGTGAAATGCTTGTCCTACCAGTCATCCTCAATCACCAAGGGGTTCAAGGATCACTGGCCCAGACATTGCTGCAATCGTTGGCGAGTTATGCGGAATTTTCCGGCAAGAAGGAACAGAGCATGTTGCTTTACCCACCGTATACAACGCCGCCCCTCGTCAGCCTGTTATGTCGACGTTTGCTCCTGGTGGGCCTTGGCACCACCGACACGGAAAGCCGCAAACCCGCACTTCGCGAGCGGTTTCGCAACGCCGGCGGCTTAGTAGCGGCTCAATGTAAGGCTGCAAAAACCGTGGAAATAGCCCTCCACTTTCCCGAGGGTTTTAACGACCAGGCCCTGATCGGCTGCTTTCTCGAAGGCCTCCTTCTGGCCGATTATCGGTTTCTCAAATACAAAAGACCAGGCAAAGACGAGGATACATATTCTGGCCTGGAAAGTGTCCTCCTGCTGACCGACAAAGGGGAAAAAAAACTGAAAAATACAGTTTCCGAAGTGATGCGAGGTGCAGAGGCGGTTCATCTTGCTCGAGACATGGCCAGCGAACCTGGGAATAGCTGGACAGCCATGCATTTCGCCGCCTACGCTGAAAACCTGGCAAAACGCCGTGACCTTAAATGTACCGTTCTCGAAAAAGATGAGATGGCAGCCTTGGGTATGGGGGGGATTCTGGCGGTCAATCAAGGTTCGGATCAACCACCCAAGCTTGTCATTCTTGAGTATCGGCCAAAGAAGAAAGCCGAGACCTTGCTTCTGGTTGGCAAAGGGTTGACTTTTGACTCCGGTGGGATAAGCCTGAAACCGGCGCAAGGAATGATGGAAATGAAGTACGACATGTGTGGTGGTGCCGCGGTTCTCGCTGCGATGGAGGTAATTGCCGCGGAAAAACCTCGAGTTGGCGTGGTTGCCATCATCCCCGCAACGGATAACATGATCAATGGAGCCGCCCTTAAACCTGGAGATGTCATTGTTCAATATGGCGGTGTTACCGCGGAGATCGAGAGTACCGATGCCGAGGGTCGTTTGCTGCTTGCCGACGCTTTGGCGTACGGGATTGACAAGTATGCCCCTGTGTGTGTCTTAGATCTGGCGACCTTGACCGGCTCGATGATTTTTGCCCTCGGCCATCATTATTGCGGCTTTATGAGCAACGATGATACGCTGGCGGATACCCTCCTCGCCCTCGGCAATAACTGCGGTGAACCGCTGTGGCGGATGCCGCTTGATGATCTGTATAAAAAACAGCTCAAATCAGAGGTCGCCGACCTTAAAAATACCGGCGGGAAACCGGCAGGTTGTATCACCGCCGCCGAATATCTCCACCATTTTGTCGGTGATACCCCTTGGGCTCATCTCGACATCGCCGGGACAGCTTGGAATTACACCGAAAAAAACTACGTCCCCAAAGGTCCGTCAGGATTCGGGGTGCGGATTCTCATCGATTTTGTTCGCAAGTGGCAACCAAAGCGTTAGAATTTGTACTGGCAGCCTATCGAAAGCAGCACATACTTCAGGGGGGGGGCTGCGGATACGAAGCCAATGGATTTAACAAGATGTTATTTTTTAAAAGGTCGGCTTGGCAATAGCCATCAGCCAGGGCCGATGTTTCTCGGCAATGTCGGTTCCTCGCATCGGCTTGATTTTATCGTCAGCGCAACCGAGGTTAACATTGCTCAACGACTGGCGGAAGAGGCCCTTTCAGGGCAAATTATGATCACCGAACGGGTTTATCGCAAACTCGATGACAGCTTTCAAAGTGCGTCTGCAAAGTCATCATACACTCAAGGGGATGGAATTCGGTGATATGGTCTACTCGATGCTCTCCATCCACAAAGAGCATGTCGTACACGGGGAAGAACTCTAGATAGCGATGACCCGCGCCGATATCATTGCGCCGATATCATAATATCTTTCTATCGGTTTCCGGCAAAGCTATGCTCAAGACCCTCCCCTGGATGCGAATTTGATCTTCGGCGAAGAGCTTTCTGCCTCGTCTTTTTTCCGTGACTGAATTGACTTCAACTTGGCCACTGGTGATGAGGGTCGTCGCCTCGCCTCCTTCGTTGGCAATCTCGATCAGCTTAAGAAACTGGCCAAGTCGAATGGGAAGGCGGGATACGGTGATGATTTCGGGCGTTTTGTTTGCCATGAATGTGATCAAAAGTGTTCGATTTCAGGGGAGAGTGTGGTATATAGCAAAAAAACAGCAGGCGAAAGGCTTCCTGTGTGATTTCCAACGAATGGATCGTGCGCCTTTCAATCCGCCGTCTTGGTAGTGTAATGAAACTTATCCGTCAACATACTATTTCTTGAAGAGGAGAGCACTCTATGCAAGTGAGGACGAAGTTGAAAAAAAGCGGTTACGTGGGCGTCATCTTGCTCGCTCTGGTCTCCCTGACGGCCTGCGCGGGCAGCCAGTCGACAACCTCTTCCGGTCAATCCGTCTCCGAAAGTGAAATGTCTCAGGTGTCGACCATGGTTGAAAGCTATGGTGATATCGAACTGCCCTTGGAGATGGTCCTTGACGAAGACAACAGCATGGCGATGCGGTCCGATTCCTTTCAGGGCGGGATTCATGTATATCGTGGCAGGGTACAAATAGCTTCTCTCAAAGATTACATCATCGCCGCCATGCGTAACCACAAGTGGAAGCTGGTTGGTGAAGCCTCATACAAAAACGTTATGCTTGCCTTCACCAAGCCAAACAAAACCTGTATGGTGGTACTGTCAGAAGATGCTAGCAGCCTGTTTGGAAAAACTCAGGCCAACCTCTATGTTACTGTCGATGTCGCGGCTGCAGGCCGCCTCAACCCCTTCGGAGAGCCGGTGAATAAGTAAGCAGCATAAATTGCTGAGGTGTGAGATGCATTGCATCACGCTTGCCCTCACCGCTTTCGACACACTCTATCCAGGCAGGTCAAGACGACTTCCCCCCTGTCTGGATAGGGTTCACCATCTGCTCCTACCTTCTGCCACTTAGCTGTCTGACCCGTTCTGCTCGAAGGGATTGATCCCTTTCTTCTCGCACTTTTCTCTCGGCAAGTTTTCTGCTTTCGGTAAATTGCAATTTAATCAACCAGATGACTGCCCCAGCCAGTAGGGTGAGCAGTATCATCGTATCAGTATCCATCCTGTTTTCCTCGCACCGCAAAGATGCCCCCAAATATGACAGAAGCAGAAGCGGTATTCAACATACGACCAGGAACGTTTCCAACGAT
Organism: uncultured Desulfopila sp.; assembly: GCA_964432635.1. Taxonomy (GTDB): domain Bacteria; phylum Desulfobacterota; class Desulfobulbia; order Desulfobulbales; family Desulfocapsaceae; genus Desulforhopalus_A. The sequence goes on along the minus strand of CAYSON010000311.1, from coordinate 642 downwards.
AGAATTCGTTCCTGTGTATGGGTTTGTTGGGTTTGGGGAGATATGACCACCAGTCTCTCAACATTTCAGGTGGGCAAGAACGGTAGTGACGATACCAAGGTACATAAAGGTATAAAGGTACGTCGCCCACAAGGAATCGACCTTTTATCGTAAAAGATGCTCCTAGTCAACGGGTGCCTTTGGACGTTTCAGGGAGGCATTCGAAGTTCATGGAACTATCCATCCACACCGGGGAACGATAAAGGGTCTGGGCAGAGGCTCCCTTTGAGCAGTGGAGTGAGCGCTGCCGGGAGAGACAACATTAAGGTCAATATTGTCGAGGTTGTCAACTTGGTCAAAGGTTGTAGACAGGGAGCCGCCTGACCCATGGCGATTTTCAAGCGGACGACCTCCTCAGTCCTGTAATGGTTTATTCACGAATCTTGAAACTTTTCGTTTTGGGATTCCAACTGTATCCAGAGCCAAGCCAAATTGCCTCGATGGTTTCAATATCAACGTTGATTCCTTCAATCTCTTTGTAGCGTTCGTGAACGGCGAGAATTTCATTGTCATTTATGCGACCGTCCTGATCTGTATCGGCCCAGTGATGGGGCCCGAGGAGGATTGAGTTGTTGCCTGCGATCACGACTGGGGTTGCAGAAT
>CAYSON010000310.1:0-4692 GCA_964432635.1 uncultured Desulfopila sp. | reverse complement strand
AGTAGGCACTTACAGTACCTGGGGAGATCATACCCCAAGCTACAATCCCCCGCCGGCCTATCCGTTGCAGAAGGTCGCGGATGAGGTTATGGCTTGGGAAAATCTATTTCTGCATTGGTGTTTTAATATTTGAACTGATTTCAACCCCCAGCGACTTAACATTTTCTCTTTGCGCTTTAACCCATTCGCCAACCCCTCCCCCACTCAGATCCTGCCGAAACACACTGCGACGAATAAAGGTCTGTTTTTTTGTTTTTGGATCAATGAGATTATAGCGAACGACAAGTATAGCCTCCTCGTCCAACTCTCCATCCATGGCGAGTATATCCAGGCTGACCTGCCAGTCGGGGGTAACGTGTTGTGTCGTCGGATAAAAAACGATGCTATCTGTCTCCAGGTTTTTCGCTAATTGCTCGCCAACGGCTCTGGCGAAATCTCTGTCGAGTTTTCCGGCCCAACGATGAGATTCGCTGCGATTGTAGCTACCGCCTTTGCCGCCGATCGTGACCTGTGACCTGCTTAAAACGTCGGATAGGGTGACAGGCCCGACAGCGATAGTGAGCCCTGGTTTTTTCGCCTCTTCTTGCGAAATTCCATCAATATCGACCAAGCTGTAATAGTTAATAGGAGAAGAGGAGAGGCTACACCCGGAAAAAACAGCGCAGAGCAACAAGCAGCGCACCAAACGCCAAAGCTGTTGTCGATTATTCATCAACTTCCTCCTTCTTGCCGAAGATAATTGATTCGGGACGTTCATCGAGACTCGCCATCAAATCTCTGATTGATTGCAGCGTTATGGTCAATTCGTCGAGGCTCTTGCTGGCATTATAGATAATTGGAGAATCTGTCCCAATGGTTGTCCGGAACGTTTCCAGGGTTTCCTGCAACTCCTGGAGAGTATTGTTCATCTGAGGAACAGTACCCCGATCAAAGCTTTTGGCGAGATTTCCGAGTTGCCTCATGGTTTCTTCCGCCTCGCTCAGCAGAGTTTTTCCTTTCTCGTCAAGACTTCCCGCCAAGTTTTTATATTCCTGCATTGCTTTACTCGTATCATTAAGAAGCTGGCTTAATTGTTCGCCAATCTTCTCAAAAGGAATGTTTTCCAATTTGGAGACCACTTTTACCAGGCTTTCCTGCAATCTATCAAAGGACCCGGGAACAGTCGGGATGACTGGACGCCCATCGCGGTACGTCAGCGGGACAATGGTTTCGTTTTTGAAAAAGCCAAGATTCACCATCATCTGACCGGTGAGCAGGCTGCCCGTCTGCAATTGTGCCCGCAACCCCTTCTGCTCAATCAATTCCTTGAGGAAGGCATCGGCGCGTTCGGCATCACCCATGGCTTGCCCGGCGGCATGAACGACGTGCACCCGCTCGGGCTCAATGGCAACCAACACCGGCACGCAAAACTGCCGAGTTTCGGCGTCAAACTCAAGTTCCAGGTTGACCACCTCACCGACCTTGATGCCGTGCAGTTCAACTGGTGCGCCGATTGTCAAGCCGCGAACGGATTGGTTGAAAACCAGCATCCAATGACGACGTATCGTGTAACTCTTCTCCTTTATCGATTTACGATCGGGATAAAGAAGAAATTCCGCACCGTCGGCTGCTTCTCCACCAGACTCCACCCCAAAGGGCAGGTCGAAGGCTATTCCACCGGAAACAATGGAAATAAGGGATTCTGTCTGCATCTTGAGTCCTTCCGCATCAAGGCTCACGCCGATGCCACTGGCATTCCAGAACCTGGTATTCGCGGCAACTTGATGAGTATACGGATCATTTATAAATACCTGGATTTGCACACCTTTGCTATCTTTGGCAAAATTATAGCCGATGACCTGACCAACCTGTATCTGGCGATAGTAGACTGGTGCACCAATATCAATTGAGCCGAGCGAATCGGTTTTGAGCAGAAAATGTCGCCCAGGCTGTCCGAGAGTAACAACCGGGGGAATTTCCAACCCGGTGAAACTGGTCGTCGGTTGACCTTTTTTGCTGGGATCAACACCAATATAGGCGCCGGACAACAAAGTACTAATCCCTGACACGCTGCCACCCCTGACCCTGGCGCGGACAACCCAGAATTTGGTCTGGTCGGTCAAATACTTTTCGCTGCCTTTTGCCAACTTGGCTTCAACAACGATATGAGAGATATCAGTACCGAGAGTGATTTTCTCTATCACTCCTACGTCCACATCCCGATACTTGATCTTTGTTTTCCCCGCCTCCATGCCTTCGGCGTGGTCAAAGGTGATGGTGATCGTCGGCCCTTTCTCCCGGATGGCCTTAAATGCCAGCCACCCACCAATGACCAATGCCACCAAAGGGACGACCCAGATAAATGAAATCGATCTCCGGGGTTTTAACTCTGCATGTGCAACCAAATCTTCGGGGAGACGCACCTCACTCATTCATCCTCCTTACATACATCCCAGATGAGACGTGGATCGAAACTCTCTGCGGCAATCATGGTAATAACCACCACCGCCGCAAAATAGATGGCAGCAGGGCCGGCTTCAATCGTTGCAATGGCACCAAGCTTTACAAGCGCAACCAGGATGGTGACGACGTAGATATCTACCATCGACCATCTGCCAACCAGTTCAGTCAAACGGTAGAGCGATGTCCTGTCCCGAGGACGCCAGCACGAGCGATATTGAACACTGATGAGCAGGAAAAGCAGAATAGCGAGTTTGGCGAGAGGGACAAAAACGCTGGCAACGAAAATAACCACGGCGATTTCCCAGGAACCCGTCTGCAGAAAATATATTACACCGCTAAGTATTGTGTCGGCCTGCTTTGTTCCCAGTGCCGATGTTATGGTAATGGGCAGTGCATTGGCGGGAATATAGAGAACAAGGGCTGCAAGGACCAAAGCCCATGTCCTTGACAACCCACCCGGCTTTCGCAGGTGAATTGCCGATCCGCACCGAGGACATTTTTGCCCCTTAGCGCCCTCAGCAACAGAGAGAAGAAGCTGACAGGTATGGCAGCTCTGCAACCCAAATTTCTTTGCTGTTGCCGGATAGTCATTCATCGGCGATGGTCGAATTTATCCCAAATTAAGGGAAGATCGAGACTGGAAAGTGCCGCCGGCATGACAAAGATCAGCAAGGCAAAAGACAGTACTGAAATCCCGGGAATGATCGTCGCCATATGGGAAAGTTTGACCAAGGCAACAAGGATACCGATCATGAACACTTCCATCATTGCCCAAGGAGCAAGATGATAAATGGTCCTCAGCAAACCTGCTGCACCCGGCAGGGGATTCCGACCTATTCTCAGAGGCGTCAAAATGTACAACAGTCCAAGGATCTGAAGTAGTGGCGCACCAACGCAGGTAAACGAAATCAGTACGGCTAGGCCATATTCGTTTTGAAGCCAGAGCTCGATTACTCCCGTGGTTAACGTTGTTTCCTGAAAAAAACCACCGCTCCTCATAGCCAGGAAAGGAAAGAAGTTGGAGATGCCGAGCAGGACAAGTGCAGCAATGGAAAACGCCAGAGAACGATCGATACTGTTGGGGCGGTATCTCTGCAAGACAGCTCCGCACCTTCCACAGACCTGGGTGACATAACAGCTTCGCTCAAGCCGGTTGAGAAGATCGCAATCGGGGCAAGCCACCGTCCTCTTGCTCCCCACGGCCAACGTATCGGCAGGCGTGGTTATATTGAGGTCTATTTGTCTCATTGGCAGACAGTATCCGAACAGTGGGGCATATCTGTACCTCGTCCCTCTCTTTGTCTAGTATTCTCATCGTTGCGTGCAGCCCAAAATGGAGCCCAATTGCTTGGCTCGCCCACATTAGGCCTCTGGTTTTTTCTGAGCGACCTGCTGCAATTTGAGTTTTTCCTCTTCGTCCAGTATTTCACGGGCCGCGGCTCCGGCTGACTGCGCAATCTTCTGCACCTGCGCTGGATCCATTTGTTTGGTGATATGCTCAGGCAGGTCGACAATAACCTTTTTATGAGCATACTCGATGCCCTTGGCCTGCAGGGCGACGGTTATGCGTTTGAAAGCTTCGCGGCGGATAACAAACTGCGTTCCCGGTTTGGCGGTGAATTTGACGCGAATCGTCATCACCGAATTGGTGATCATGCTGACACCCTGGGATTTTATCGGGCGAAGAAAGCCTGGCCCGAACTCCGGATCGTCGAGCATTTCCAGGCCTACTTTTTTGATAACCTTGCGGACCTTATCGATATCTGCATCATATGCAAAATCAAGGCTGAATTTTTCAATGATCCCACCGCGCATATAATTTGTTATCGTTCCCATTTTGCTGTGGGGCATGATCTGCAACATGCCGCGATGGTGGCGCAGCATGACATTGCGCAAGCTGATACTTTCAACGGTTCCGCTGATGGTGCCAGCCGTCAGATACTCACCAACCCTGAAGGCGTCATCCAGCAGATAGAAAATTCCTGAAAAGATATCCGAGACTACTTTCTGGGCACCAAAGCCAACCGCCAGACCAACCACTCCGGCACCGTCCAGCAAGGGTCCGATGTCCACGCCCATCGAGGACAGGATCATCAAAACCACCATGACAACCAAGATCGAACCAACAAAACTGCGGATAATCGGCAACAGAGTGTAGGCCCTCCCTCGAGAGGCGACGGCGGACCCCCAGTCATCGTCATCCTCCTCCGGTTTTTTTCCTCCCTCTTCAGGCACCGGCTCAGAATCTTT
>CAYSON010000309.1:0-4692 GCA_964432635.1 uncultured Desulfopila sp. | reverse complement strand
TCACCCTCGATGCCAATCCGCCTCTGGCCAGAAGGGATCTCACCTTTACCATCGAAGTGGTGGAGTGCACCTAGCCGTAAAGGGGCGGTTGTGCCAACAACCATCCCGTATTCAGCTTCTGCCCGGAAGTACATGGCCGTAAGCGCGTAACGTGAGCTGGGCGATTTGGCTCCAGCCGAATCGCTCTTCCACCAGACGGCGTGAATGTGCGCCCATGGCGGCAAGATCGGTGGCAAGCAACAGGGATATCTTCTCCGCCAAGTCCGCCGGATCGGCGGGACGGCAGAGAAAGCCGTTCTCGCCATGGTGAATCAGCTCGGGGATGCCACCGACCTTTGTGCCGACCAGGGGCAGCCCCGCCGCCATGGCCTCAAGACCGCTGATGCTGGTGGCCTCCATCAGCGAGGGGAGGATGGAGAAATCGGCGGCACTGTAATAGGCGACGATCTCCTCGTGTCTCTTGTTGCCGAGAAAGCGGACGCGGTCGCCGAGATGTTTGCGAAACCCCTCCTCCACCGCCGCCCGTTCCGGGCCGTCGCCGATGACGAGAAATCTCAGTCGCTCATCTTTTATGAATTCACAGGCCCGCGCCAGGTGGATGACCCCGTTCTTGTCCACCAGCCGCCGGGTGACGATAGCCACCCGATCCTCCTCCCCATAGCCGAGCGTTGATCGCAACGCCTGGCGTGTCTTCTCGTTGCGGACAAAAGCGTCGGCGTCGACGCCGTTGGCGATGAACTCCTTGCGGGCGCGGATCGGAAAGGGAACGTGGAGCAATTCCCGGCTCGGGGCGAGAAAGAGATCGACCTTGGCGAAGTGACGCTTGAGCATCCACATGCGCCGCCAGCCACCCTTGGCGATGCGCTTGAGGTAGCCGGAGGTGTGGTTGGTATAGACCAGAGGTATCCCTTTGATGTCATACCATTCAAGAGGGCCCATGCCATGGATGTGGATGAGATCGGGGCCGATGTTCGGCAGGAGTTTTTTGACCGCGCCGCGCAGCTGCAGACCGTACAGAGGAGCGGCAAAGCGCAGGGGGATGCGGTGCACCTCCCAGCCTGGCTCGGCCAGGAAGGCGTCCTCGCTGCCATGCTTTCTGGTGACCACCGTTACCTTGTGGCCGGCGGCGGCGAAGGCCTTGGCCAATTCGCGCACGTGGGCCGAAATGCCGCCCGGGGTCGGCGGATAGTCGAAGGAGAGGAGGAGGAGGTTCATGGTTGATCCATGCAAAGGCGGTAGGCGGTGAGGTGACCGGGGGCCTTATCGCGCACCCGGTTGACGGTGAAACCGAGTTCGCGAAAATCCTCCTCGCACCAGAAGGAGAGGTGTTCCTCGTAGGGATTGCCGTAGGCCTGACCCTGCTCCTCCTCGCCGTCGGGGCAACCGAGGATGGTGAGCAGGCTGCTGCGCTGAAGGAGCAGAGGCAGGCAGGTGAGGAAGTCCTCACGGTGCAAATGTTCCGGCCCGTGCCAGTGGAGGATGACGTCGAAGCGGCGCTGGTAGAGGCGGTCGAGATCAAGGAGATTGCCGCAGGTGATACGGTGATGGTCGGCGGCCGGGGCATGGGCGAGGAAGTTGTCGACATTGGGCTGATACACCTCGAGGATATGCCAGTCGACGCTATTGGCGCGGCAGATATCGATCCACCAGCGATTGCGCACATCCTGGTAGTCGTGGTAGCCGATATTGAGAAAACTCGCGATCGGCTGGTGGCATGCCGTTTCCTGGAGCAGCTTGACCACAGTCAGTTCGCGTCGGGTGTAGCCGCGCCCAGTCTTTTTCACCTTACTCCAGTCATGGAACCGAAATGGTATCTTCATGGGGTCTTCCTGTCGAATGAATTGTTGCCCGCGCTGCTCAAGCGGACGGAAAAACCACGTCCGCCCACTCGTAGTCGCTGCTGTAGGGCATGGAAAAAATCGTTTCCAGCATAAAAGCGCAGACCCGTTCCACCCCGCACACCTGATGGGCCCGCTGCCGGCCCCTTCTCGCCGTATCACGACACTGCGTTTCATGGCGGTGGTAGTGGAGCAGTTTCTCCACCAGGTCGTCCTGGTTGTCGAAGTAGATCAGATGCTCCTCGCCGAACAACTTATCCAAGCCGGGAATCCGCGGACAGAAAGTGAGCAGGCCGTTGCCGAGCAGCTGCGCCAAGCGGTCGGAGGAATAAAGGGTGACATCGTTGCGGCGGCTGATATTGAGGGCCATCTTGGAGCGGCCGAGAAAATCGAGGTAATCGACCCCGACCAGCGGCGGGCTGCCGAGGCAGCCGCGAAAGGTGCAGCGCAGCTGGGAGGCGGCGCGTCCTTTGAGCGTCGCCATGAAATGCTGGCGCTCCGGGTCGTTCTGGTCGCGACCGCAGAAAATGAAGTCGTGGTCGTAGTCGCTATTTTCGTCGGCATGGTGGCACTCCACTGCCCTATCCACCGGATTGGGAAAGTAGGCGGCGGTGCAGCCCTCACTGGCTAATTCCCGTAGGTCTTCGCCACCGCTGGTGGCGAAGATGACATCAAGGTGGGGGCGGCGGGCGAAGAGATGTTCGGTCTTGTCGCGGTGGAAGAGGGCGTCCACATACCACAGGGCGATTTTTATAAACGGATGCTCCCGGCGAATTGTTGTTAGCACCTCCGCCGATACCAGCTCGCTATGGCCGAGCAGCAAGAGCTGCGGGGCAAGCCGTTTGCAGGCGAGGAGCAGCTTCTTGTCGAGAGGCCCGGTGCCAAAGCGGGTGGTGCGCAGCAGCGATTCGTTACGGCAAACGTCGCGGTAGCTGAAGTCATAGACCATGTGGCCGCAGCGGATCAGGCCGTGGCTGAGCTTGCGGTCGGTGGCGTAGAGATCGGCCCCGTACTTGCGATGGCTAAAGTTGGCGACGTGAAGGATACGCATCCCCGTTCCTTACCGCAACGCTCTGGCAGGCCGTCCGGCGAGATAGCCCTTGACGATGCCGCTGGCGAGAATAAGTGCGCAGCCGCCGAGTTGGAGACTGTTGAGATGTTCGCCAAAGAGCACCCAGCCGAGAAAGACGACAAAGATCGGTTCAAGATAGGCCAGGGTGCCGAAGGTGGCCGCGGGCAGCTTGTCAAGGGCCACCACTGCCAGGTAGATTGCGAGAAAGCCGGGAAAAAATCCGGCTCCGGCCAGCCACAGCCAGTTGGTCGGGCTGATCGGGACCATGTCGGCGACCAGGAGCGGGGTCATACACAGGGCACCTGTAAACAGCTGGTAGAAGGTGCGGGTGTAACAGTCGATGGCGGCGTTGATGGTGCGGTTGATGAGGATGAAGGCGGCATAGCAGGCGAGACCGGCGCCGGCGTACATCAGCCCCTTGCCATGTTCCGCGCCGCCGGAGAAGTCGAGGCGGAACTCCATCATCATGGCGAAGCCGAACAGGGCGGTGGCGATCAAGCCCATGCCTGAAGGGGTCAACCGTTCTCCAAGGAAGAAATGGGCGACCACCGCCGCCGCCAGCGGTGCGAGGTAGAGGAGCATGATGGCATTGGCCATGGTGGTCAGATTCATTGCCTCGATATAGAAGACGATAAATCCGGCGAGCATCAGGCCGTTGAGGAGGATCGGCCAGGTCGGACGCCTGCGCAGAAGATGCAGGCGTTTGGTGGCAAGCAAAAAGATGACGAGGAAGCCGGCCCCGAAAAAGAGACGAAAAAAGGTGATGACCTCCGGCGGCAGCCCGGTCTTGCGCGAGAAGACCCCGATGGTCCCCATGAAGAGGGCCGCCAGCACAGCGGAGACGATACCTGCCATGTTCATCGGCAATTCCTGGTTGAAGGGGTTGTGACCGGGGGGACGGCGGGAGCGAGCGTTGGTCCGAAAGCAGCTAGAGTACCGCCGGTTCCTGCACTTTGCATCCCTTTTTTCTCACCCGGGTGAATCCGTCTCCGCACGGAAGAAGGCGGCGTGATTGGAGGTGAAGAGCGGTGGGTCGCGGCGAAGGATGGCACCAATCGGCGGGGAGCGTTTAAAGACGGTGTCCAAATACCGTCGCACCGTGCCCCGCTCCCAGCCGAGGGGATGGCGGAAATCACGGTAGATGGAGAGGTCGCCGGGGTAGAAGTCGGAAAGCGACAAATCCGCGGCCGGGGTGCTGCCGACCGGCAGGTTGAAGATGGCCAGGTTGAGGAAGGTAATCGATTCCTGGTGGCGTTCGACAAAGAGTCGCGTCTCCTCCGCCCGCTGGTGATCCTCGGTTGGTGTGCCGAAGAGCAGGTACACATAGCTGGCGATGCCAGCCTCCTTGAGGTTATTGAGGATGGTTGTTGCTTGGTCAAGTCGTGTTCCCTTGCCCATGGCATCGAGCACCGCCTGGCTTGCCGATTCGAGCCCCAGCTTGAGCATGACGCAGCCGGATCGCCGCAGGTCGTGGCAAAACTGAAGGTCGGTCAGCTGTCGCTCCAAGCGGACGAAGCCGTACCAGGGGGCCCCGGGTGGTTGGGACATCAGGGCACGCAGCATGGCGGGACTAAGCGCGTTGTCGAGGAGGTGGATAAGGGTGGGCCGGTGGGTGGTGGCCAAGACCTTCAGGTCGCTGGCCGCCACCTGCGGCGGCAGCGGCTGAAAGCGCCTGTTCTCAGTGGTCTCCGGGCAAAAGCTGCACTTTTTCCAATAGCAGCCGAAAGAGGTGGTGTAGGGAAGGATGAAGCCGGGCGAAAGGTAGGGGCTGTGGCGCAGGTC
>CAYSON010000308.1:0-4731 GCA_964432635.1 uncultured Desulfopila sp. | reverse complement strand
GTTTGAGCAGACAAGCTGCTCAACTCAGCTTTACTCCGGAGAGGTCGAGCTTGAGGTATGGAGATCAGCCGCGATAGAACCAGCGCTTGATGTCGTTGCTGGTGAAGCGCTTGACCACCGGCCGACCGTGGGGACAATGGGAAAAGAGGTTGGCGGCAGTCATGTCGTCGAGCAACTTGTCGATTTCCGTCAGGGTCAGCGCAGTTCCCGCCTTCACCGCGGCTTTGCAGGCCAGCGAGGCCAGGAGGGTTTCGGGACCACCGCCGGCTTCCCCGGCGGTGGTCCCGCCAAACTGTTCGAGCAGATCAAAAAAGAGGGTAGCCGGATCGGTTGTTCCGGCCAGCGCCGGGACGGCGGAGATGACGTAGGTGTTACCTCCGAAGTCACGAATGGTGAAACCAAGGCGGTCGATGGTTGTAGCGTTTTCCTCAGTCAGGCGGCTCTGCAACAGCGATAATTGTACCGTGAGTGGAAACATCAAGGTTTGACGGACAACGGCGGAGGCCTGGTACTGCTGACGCAGCTTTTCGAACAGCAGGCGCTCGTGGGCGGCGTGTTGATCGATGACCAGCAACTCTTCGCCACTACGACAAAAGATATAGAGATTGTCGAACTGTCCGACGACCAGAAGGTGATGGCGACGGTGAGGTGTCGCCACCTGGCGAGGGGAAAAGGTTGAGGGGGATGGGTCGTTATCTTTTTCTCGATGTGGCAGGGGTTCGGCACTCTGCAACACTGGAAACGACAGCGGTGGCGCTGCCGCTTGGGTATTGTTGCGATCTCTGGGCGGAGGAGGATACGGGGGAGGAAGGGGTTGGTATTGCTCGGTCTCGTCCCTGTAGAGCTTGGGGGCGGCATCAACACCTGGTTGGGCAGCGGAGGGGATGGCTGAAGGTTCCGCCCGTCGCCCCTCACCGAAGATGGTTAGCCGCAAGCTGTGCTGATAGCCGGCCAGAGCCTCGACAACCGCCTCCCGCACCAGTTCGTGTACCTCGCGGCTGCTACGAAAACGTACCTCATGCTTGGCGGGATGGACGTTGACGTCGACCTCGGAAGCCGGCATGGTCAATCGCAGCAGGCCGATGGGCATCCTCCCTTTCATGAGAAAACTGCGCATCCCCTCGGTGACGGCGTGGCTTATGACGCGATCGCGCACCACCCGGTTGTTGACGGCGATGCGCAAACCGAGGTTGCCGACACCTTGCGTTTCCGGGGGCAGCAGCAGGCCCTCGACCAGGCGACAGTCGTCGTTTTTCTCTACCACAATGAAGGATCCAGTGTGTCTGAGCAGCGATGCCAGGCGACGTTCAAGCGGTTGGTCGAGTCCGAGAGCGAGGACCTCGCGGCCGTCGATGCGAAGGATAAAGGTGACCCCGCCGGCGGTCAGCGCAAAGTTTTTCACCACCTCCTCGATATGGCCCAATTCGGTGCGAAGTGATCGAAGAAACTTGCGCCTGGCAGGCGTGTTGCCAAAGAGATTGCGGATCTCGCAGTTGGTGCCCACCGGGCCACCGACCTGATGCACCTTGAGCAGCTTGCCGTAGGCAAGTACCACCTGGGTAGCAAAATCGGCATGTATGGGCCGCGAAACAATGGTCAGCTGGGCGACGGAGCCGATGGAGGGGATGGCCTCGCCGCGAAAGCCGAGGGTTCTGATTGCCGCCAGATCTTCGACAGCACTTATTTTCGAGGTACCGTGCCGCTCAAGGCAAAGAAGGAGATCGTCCTCGTCCATGCCGCAACCGTTGTCAATGACACGGATGAGACGGGTTCCACCCCCCTCGATGTCAACTTCCACGCGATCAGCACCGGCATCAAGGCTGTTTTCCACCATCTCCTTGACTACCGAGGCCGGCCGCTCGATAACTTCCCCGGCTGCTATCTGATTAGCCAGGTTTTCCGGGAGAATACGGATTTTCGCCATGGTTCCGAGTTTGTGGTTGATAGTTGGGGGTCAGATGGTACAGTGTCCCCGGCGCGTATGACCAAGTACAGGGGGCGACATACTACCATGAGCGATGTGACGGTGTCATCGGCAAAGATACGTGATGCACAAGATGGTGGCAAGGAGGACGCCATAGGTGGCGAAAAACGACCTGCCCTCGGGGAAACCCATATTAATACCTTTCTGCTGATAATCTGTCTTGCCCAGACCATTTTTCTCGGCAGTCTGCTCTTTTTTTTCGATAGCCTGAAGATCCCTGATACCGACGCCGTCGCCGGGTATAGCCCGTCACAGGCAACGATCATTTATGATCGTGCCGGGAGAATCGTCGACCGTATTTTTGTCGAGGATCGCACCGTCGTTCCCCTTGAGAACATGGCGCTAATGCTGCCCAAGGCCTTTATCGCCGCCGAGGATGGACGCTACTACGACCATCCCGGCCTTGATCTCTTTTCGGTATTACGGGCAGCCCTCAATAACATCGTTTCCGGGGCGCGCAGTCAGGGAGGTTCGACCATCACCCAGCAGGTCATTAAGTCCCTGCTGCTGACTCCGGAGAAGACATACATCCGCAAGCTCAAGGAGGCGATTCTCGCTTGGCGCATTGACAAGCTGATGACCAAGGACGAGATCCTCCACATCTACCTGAGCCAGATCTACCTCGGCGAGGGCGCCTATGGCGTAGAGGCGGCGGCCCGTATCTATTTCGGAAAGAGCGCTGCCAAACTGAACCTGCATGAGTGCGCTCTGCTCGCCGGCCTTCCCCAGGCCCCTAATCGCTACTCGCTCTTTGATCACCTTGATCGTGCGGTGGAGCGGCAGAAGTACGTGCTCGGGCGCATGGTGGCTGAGGGCTTCATCGCTGAGGCCGAGGCCAAGGTCGCCCAGGACACGGAAATTCGTCTGCATACACGCAGCCAGCGGGCCAATGACGATAACGGACACTACCTTGAGGTGGTGAAAAGACGGGCACGGGCCGCGCTTGGCGTGCCGCTGCAAAGTGCCGGCGCCAAAATCTACACCCATCTCGATTCGAGTTTCCAGGAGGCGGCGGCAACAGCGGTGCGCGGCGGGGTGCGGGCCAGCTTTTCAAGGCAGACCAAGGCCGGCAAGGAGGTCGATCCCTTTCTGCAGGGGGGGATGGTGTGCATTGAAACCGCCAGCGGCAAGGTGTTGGCGGCAGTCGGCGGTATTTCCTTCAGCCTTTCGCCTTTTGATCGTGCCACTCAGGCGCGGCGTCCGGCCGGATCCACCTTTAAACCCTTTGTTTATGCCGTCGCCCTCAACCAGGGGTGGAGCGCCTCCTCCCCCATCGACGACAGTCCCGTGACGGTTGCAGGAGTTGGGGGAAATCCATGGTCGCCGAAAAACTATGGTGGCATCTATCACGGACCGACCAACCTTGGCGACGCCTTGACCCACTCCCTCAACGCCGCAACTGTGCGTCTCATCCAACTGGTCGGGGTTAAGGAGGTGCAGAAAATCGCCGAGAAGGCCGGGCTCGGACCGAAGCTGCCCAACAACCTTTCCCTGGGCCTGGGCACTGCCGAGGTCACCGTTTTGCAGATGACTGCCGCCTATCTGCCCTTTGCCGGCGACGGCACCTATGTCGAACCCTCCTTCATTGACCGCATCGTGCTCGAGGATGGAGTGGTTCTTCGGCCGGAGTCTGGGGCGAAAAGGCGCAAGGTGCTTTCGGGCGCAGCCCTGACCGAGATGCGTAACATGCTCTTGTCGGTAATCACCGACGGTACCGGCAAGGCGGTTGCCGAGGTGCCGGGGGCAGCCGGAGGTAAGACTGGCACCACCGACGATTACAAGGACGCCTGGTTTATCGGCTACGACACCCGCTACACCGCTGGTGTCTGGCTCGGTAACGACGGCAACGAGCCGATGGGCGCCGGGGAGAGCGGCGGTGCCGCGGCCGCCCCGGTATGGCGCGACTTCATGCTTGCCGTCACCAGGAGATAGGCCGCGAGTTCGCCACCCCGCCTCGCCCGATTCCCGACGGGTTGCCGAGCGACAATCAACCGAAAATTCCCTTGAGCGTAAAGTAAAAGAACATCGCCATGATGGCTCCGGCCGGAAGCGTCACCACCCAGGAGATAACGATATTGAGCACCACCCGCAAATCGAGTGCCCCGACACCTCGAGCCAGGCCGACGCCGAGCACGGCGCCAACAATGATGTGGGTGGTGGAAATCGGTAGACAGGTGCGAGAGGCGATAACCACGGTGATTGCTGCCCAACGACACTTCGAAACTTTTGCCGTCATGGGCGATTCGGCCGGCGCTGCTCAGGGCTTGCGGGGAGTTGTCGAGGGCGATCCATCATATCGGATAGCGGCACCAGTTTTTATGCGTCAGATCAAGTTAGTCTCCATTGGGCCAGGCGCGAATCAGTTCGATATAATGCGATTTTCCGGCGCCCGGTGGGTCAGTCACCGCCAATTGCAGGTATTCCAGGCCAATGGGTAGATCAATGCCGCGAATGGTCCGTAGCTCCTTGATCGGTTCGAGGATCTTTTTCAGCGGGTCGATCATGACGAATTGCTTCGGGAAGGCTGGAGAAAAGAGTCTGGTCTCGGAGTTCTGCAGTGCTTATATTTAGAGAAGAAAAGAGGTGAAACGATCGATCATAACAGACTTTTTTACAAACAACAGGCGCCAAGGAAAAGAATAGAAGCAAAGGGGCTGCCCGCAGCGCCATGATCTCTCAGGGGCAACCAAAGATGGAAAAAAAGAACGCAGTGGTGGGGTGATAAGGTTCTTGCGGAATTTTCCCAA
>CAYSON010000307.1:2923-4738 GCA_964432635.1 uncultured Desulfopila sp. | reverse complement strand
ATAGCGGTGCACTTCACCGACAACGACGATCGGCGGCAGCACCCCGGGCAACCCGGCCACCCGCAACAAGGTGGTCTGCAGCAGCGAGGTGTGATTGGTCAGACAGAGGAGCTGTTTCGGGTACAACTCCCGCGACAGCGGCCAGAGACGCGAGCCGGTGCCGCCTGCCAGGATGATTGGTTGAATCTTCGCCACGGTATCTCCTTTCTCGGGGTTAGCTACGAATAAGGGCGAGGAGCTCCTCGGTTTTTTGTTGCAACAGTTCTGCATCGCCGCGGGTTTCGACATTGAGACGAAGCAGGGGCTCGGTGTTCGAGTTGCGGATATTGAAGCGATAGCGGGGAAAGGAAATGGAGAGACCGTCGGTGTACTCCATCTCCCCGTCGCCATAGTGCTCCTTGATGCGGGCAATGACCCGATTTCCATCGGCGACGCGATTGTTGATCTCCCCGGATACCGGGTAAGCGGCCATACGTGCGGCCACCAACTGCGACAGCTTCACCCCCTCGCTGCTCAAACGGGCGGCCACCAGCAGCCAGGGAATCATCCCCGAATCGCAGTAGCCAAACGAGCGAAAATAGTGATGGGCGCTCATCTCGCCGCCGTAGACAGCGTCTTCCCGGCGCATCCGCTCCTTGATAAAGGCATGGCCGGTGCGGGTCATGATCGGCACCCCGCCGGCCGCCGTCACCTGCTCGATGGTGTTCCAGGTAAGGCGCGGGTCAAAGAGGATCTTGGCGCCCGGGTCTAGGCGCAGCATGGCCTCGGCCAAGAGACCGACGATATAGTAGCCATCGATGAAGTTGCCCTGCTCGTCCCAGAAAAAACAGCGATCGAAATCACCGTCCCAGGCGACACCCAGGTCGGCGCCATGGCGGCGCACCGCCTCGGCGGTCTCGGCGCGCTTTTCCGGAAGCAGGGGGTTGGGGACGCCATTGGGAAAGGACCCGTCCGGCTGATGGTGCACCTTGATAAAGGTAAAGGGCAGGTGGGGCTCAAGGCGATCGATGATCGGCCCGGCACAGCCATTACCGCCGTTGACGACAATTTTCAGGGGCTTGAGGCGCTGTGTATCGACGTAGCCGAGGAGATGGCGGACATAGGCGTCCTTATGATCAAAGGGGATGACCTTTCCCGGTCGTAAAACCGGCTGCTCCAGACGATCAGCCGTGATCATCTCGGCCATCGCCTTGAGGCCTTTTTCCCCGGTGACTGGGCGTGCCCCGCGCTCCACGAACTTCATCCCGTTATAGTCGGCCGGGTTATGGCTGGCGGTGACGATCACCCCGCCGTCGACACCGCAACTCTCCAGGCTGAAGGCGGCGTGGTAGATCTCCTCGGTGCCGCAGAGGCCGAGGTCGAGCACCTCGCAGCCCATGGCGGTCAGGCCGGCGCAGAGGGCCTTGAGCAGGGCCGGACCGCTTTCGCGGATGTCGCGGCCCACCACCACCTTCTTGAGGCCGTAGACGGCGGCGAAGGCACGGCCGATCTTTTCCGCCAGCTGCGGGTCGAGTTCCTCGGGGACTTTTCCACGGATATCGTAGGCCTTGAAGGCCGAAAGGGGTACTGCGACCATTTTTGCTTTTCCTTTTGGTTGTGGCTTTGTATATTCAACCGGTCTTCGGCCCCGGATTGTAAAGGAAATCCCCCCCGACGGCAACAGGCAATGACACTTTTCGCGGCCGATGCGCCGCCCCCTCCTTCTTCGTACCCAGCGCACATGAAAGGCATTATCCTCGCCGGCGGCTCCGGCACCCGGCTCTACCCCCTGACCAAGGTAATCAGCAAGCAGATGCTACCGGTCTACGATAAACC
>CAYSON010000307.1:0-2913 GCA_964432635.1 uncultured Desulfopila sp. | reverse complement strand
GATGATCTACTACCCGCTGTCGGTGCTGATGCTCGCCGGAATCAGGGAAATCCTCATCATCTCCACCCCCCACGACCTGCCCGGCTTCCGCGAGCTCTTCGGCGACGGCAGCCAATTGGGCCTCTCCATCGACTATGCGGTGCAGCCGCGTCCGGAGGGACTGGCCCAGGCCTTCATCATCGGCAAGGAGTTCATCGGCGGCGACACCGTGTCCTTGATCCTCGGCGACAATATCTTCTTTGGTCCCGGCTTCTCCAAGATCCTGCGCGACAGCGCCCAACTCACCCATGGCGGATTGATCTTCGGCTACTTAGTCAAAGACCCGGAGCGCTACGGGGTGGTCGAGTTCGACCAGAACAACCACGTCGTCGGCATCACCGAGAAACCGTCCAAGCCGAAATCGAAGTACGCCGTGCCCGGCCTCTACTTCTACGATAACGAGGTGATCGCCATCGCCGCAGAGGTCAAGCCCTCGGCACGCGGCGAGCTTGAGATAACCGATATCAATAACGCCTATCTGCACCACGGTACCCTGCGGGTCGAACCCTTGGGTCGGGGTTTTTGCTGGCTCGACACCGGCACCCACGAATCGCTGCAGCAGGCCTCGAGTTATGTTCAGGCGGTACAGGAGCGGCAGGGCCTGAAAATCGCCTGTATCGAGGAGATCGCCTACGAGCTCGGCTATATCGATCGGGAGCAGCTACAGCGGCTGGCCAGCGACATGCTGAAAAATCAGTACGGCAAGTATATCGCCGAGCTGGCCATGGAAAACGGCAACAACGGAGGGCACGCTTAATGAACATCGTCATCATCGGCGCCGGCGGCCAACTGGGGTCGGATTGCGGCAAGCTTCTCTCCGGCAAGCATCAGGTGGTCTCCTGCGACCTGCCCCAGATAAATATCGGCGATGCGGAAAATGTCGCCGTTTTTCTCGAACAGACGCGACCACAGGTGATCATCAACTGCGCCGCCTTTACCGCCGTCGATGCCTGCGAGAGCAACCTCGAACTCTCCTGGCGGATCAATGCCCTGGGACCCAAGTTCCTCGCCGAGGGGGCGGAGCGCCACCGGGCCAGGCTCATCCACATCTCAACCGACTATGTCTTTGACGGCCACAGGCCGGCGCCGCAGCCCTATGTCGAAGATGACGCCCCCAATCCCTTGTCGCAATACGGCCGCAGCAAGCTGGCCGGGGAGGAGGCGGTGGTCAATACCTGCACCGATTATGTCATTCTCCGCACCGCCTGGCTCTACGGAGCCACCGGCAAGAACTTTCTCAAGACCATGTTGCGCCTCGCCCTGGCCGATCCCCATCGGCAACTCAAGGTGGTCGATGACCAGCACGGCTCGCTTACCTGGTCGCGCACCCTGGCCCGGCAGATAGAGCGGCTCCTCGACGACAGCATCACCGGCATCGTCCATGCCACCAGCGAGGGTCACGCCACCTGGTACGAGGTGGCCCGCACCTTTCTCACCGCCATGGACCTGCCCTTCTCCATGCGGCCCTGCACCACCGCCGAGTATCCCACCCCGGCGCATCGTCCCGCCAACTCGATTCTCGAAAACCGGGTGTTGCACCAGGCTGGCTGCAACCTTTTTGTCGACTGGCGTCAGGACCTCGAGCACTTCGTCGCCGCACACCAAGAGGCGCTCCTCGCCGAGGCCCGCGCCTGAAAAATTGGGGCGGCCCACCACCCACCCCAAGCGGCTAGCGCTCCTGGTGGTAGCTGAAGTCCTTTATCAAACTGGTGATGAGTTCGCGGTTGGCCGAATCAAGCGTCTCCATGAAAAACCCGGCAAGGACGAAGTCGGGATTGGCGTCGGCCCTGCACCATTTACACACGGCATCAAAGAGGATCTCGCTCCTCTCCTTCATCTGCGTGGGCAGCCGCATGCGCAATCGGTAAACGGCGTTGACCGGAATCGGCTCGTCACAGATGAGCATTACGCCCTTTTCCGAGATATCGACAAGATGGCCGAGGATTTTGTTGCTCATGCCGTCGTAGACTCGCAGGTAGAAAACGAGATATCTCCGACCCACCTGGCGCAAGTCGCGCCTTGCCTCGCCTTCTGCAGCGCCATCCATGATCACCCCCTCAGCTTACGTTGACCAGCTCGATATCGCCCACCGCCCCTATTTTTTCGCCACAGATGATCACCACGCCGCGAATTCCCTTTATACTGCGTCCCAGCTCGAGGGCCTTGTTGAGACTCCCTCCCCCGTCGGCTTTTCGCTTCACCTCGTTGCCGAGGCGCGTCGCCACGGCATCGGCCAGGGACGTGGACGAGGCGACCACCGCCACCGCATCAGCCTCACCGAAACTGAGGGAATGTCCGACGGTGCCGGAAGAGGTGCACACCGCCTGCGGCATCTGCGCTGCGGCGAGCCGCAGCCCCACTTTGAGACTGAGCGGCGAAACCCCGGCAAAGATGGCCACGGTGCAGTCCTGGCGACGATTGAGATAAATATCGCCGCCGTTCTCGACGATCACCTCCGCGCACCCCTCCCCCTGTAAGCCGCGCCCGACCGCCTCGGCAATGGCCCCGGCCACCGCCGCCATCGGCCCAACTCCGGCAGCACTGCCGGCGGCAAGCATCTCTTTGACCAGTGGCGGGGCCAGGGGATCGGCAGCAAGTGGGATGAGCGAAGAGAGAAAATCAGGATAGCGGCGGATATAGGCTTCGATCTGCAACCGGTATTGCAGGGTGAGAGTAAAGGCCAGGTCGGTCACCTCGCGATCGGCGAGGATATGCAGATCGGTATCCTTGATTTTGACAAAAGAGGGAATCAGGTCATCCGCCGCCAACGAGCGATAGTTCCTGCGCACATAGGACCGAGGATCCTTGCCGCTGCGTTTTTTCATATGCCACCGTCCAGCCACACCAGGAGAACAACTCGTATTCGTTCAACTA
>CAYSON010000306.1:0-4761 GCA_964432635.1 uncultured Desulfopila sp. | reverse complement strand
CGATGCTGCGAAGAATATCCTTTACTCTTACTGCCATAACCTTTCCGGCCGTGAATTGAGCGGGAAAACAAAAAAGGTACACTCCTGAGGAATGTACCTTTCGCTTCACCTCGCCAGAGCGGGCTTTTCCTGCCCGCAGCGACGTCTATGGTCGAGGGGAGTCAACCCTTCCCCCCAGGGTATGTTAAATGTCGTATCGTTCAAGGAACTCGTCGTTTTTTGGTCAGAAGCTGCTAAGTTTTATGGTGGGCGCAGTAGGGATCGAACCTACGACCGATCGGTTATGAGCCGATGGCTCTACCAGCTGAGCTATACGCCCACTACTCTGACAATAAAACAGTTTATATAAAAGCACCTCGCTGTCAAAGTCAACCAAAAATCGTTATCAAGAAGAAAAACCCGCTCAGCCCTCTACCTGGCATCGTCCCCCAGACTTGGAGGAACCTTCTGTTGTCAAATAGCAAAATGGAATTAGTGTGCATGTTGCCACCGCATTCGCCCCTACGAATGGCGAAGCCCACAAACCCTGTCCGCTTGCCGAGAGCCGCCTTCCTCTCCCGGAGAGGACGTTTCCCTCAATTCCGCCCTCGGTGCCGTCCCTTGATGTACACCAACCTTCTGCTCTTTCTCGTCGCCATCTTTCTCTTCACCGTCGCTGGGGTCCCCGAAACTCCGTGGCTGCATGGATGGCAGGCGGTGGCCCTGCTGGGTCTCCTCTGCGGCGGTTACGGCGCCCTGGCGAAACTCCGTTTCTCCCGCGCCGACACTTATCGCGCCCCAGGCTATTTCCGCACCGAAAAGCAGCTTTCCCTGCTCGCCTTGATCTTTTACGGAGCAACGCTCTACGGCTGCGACATCAAATACCACCTTTCTCGGCTGCCGTGGACCGATACCCTGCCGACCCTCACCAACCTTTTCGGAATCACGATTTTTCTCTTGTACCTCGCCCTGATGTGGCTGGCAGGCCGTGACCATTACCGACATATCTTTGGAAGTACCTCCTCGCCGGCGGGCCACATTCTCACCAATATCAAAACCAATCTCCCCATTATCCTGCCCTGGATCATTCTCTCCCTGATCAACGACCTCCTGGCATTGCTGCCGGTGGTCGGCCTCAAGGAATTCATCGCCTCTCAATGGGGCGATCTCCTGCTCTTTCTCATCTTTTTTCTTTTCGTTATCCTTTTCTTTCCCCCCTTGGTGCGCAGGCTGTGGGATTGTCGCCGGCTTCCCGAGGGCCACCTCAGCATTCGCCTCACCGCCTTTTGCGCCGCACAACAATTCACCGTCTCCTTTTATTTGTGGCCACTCTTCGAAGGCCGTGCCCTGACTGCCGGCGTCATGGGTATGATTCCCGGTCTGCGCTATATCCTCATCACCCCGGCACTCATCGAATCGTTGAACGACGAGGAGTTGGAGGCGGTAGTCGCCCACGAAATCGGCCATGTCAAGAAATTGCATCTGCTGCTCTACGTCCTTCTCCTCGGCGGTTTCAGCGTGCTCGCCGGGTTGCTCGCCGAACCGATCATCTACCTGGCTCTCTCCCAGGAGGGCTTCACCAGGCTTTTACTGGCCAGCGACATCTCTCCCGACACCATTCTCACCTTGGTCGGCGCAGTGCCCCTGCTGCTCTTTCTTCTCATCTATTTTCGCTTCTTGTTTGGGTACTTCATCCGCAATTTCGAACGGCAGGCGGATCTCTTCAGCCTGGCCGCCATCGGCAACGCCAGGCCGCTGATCTCCGCCTTTGAAAAAATCGCCGCCATGAGCGGCAGCATCCGCAATCAACGTAACTGGCACCATTTCGGCATCGGCGAACGGATCGACTGCCTGTTGCGCGCCGAAAGCGACCCGGGATTCATTGCCAGACATAACCGCAAAGTTCGTTTCAGCCTCTTCGCCTATGTCGCCACCCTGCTCCTCGCTGCGCTGCTGGTGCAGCAGATTCCCAAAGAGGAACTGGCCGCCCGATACCAGGACCAATTCGCCGAAACCGTTCTCGTCCACAAGGCCAGGCAGGAGCCGGACCGTGCCCTGTGGCAGCGACTCATCGGCGATCTCATGGTCACCAGGAAGATGGAGGAGAAGGCCCTGCTCGCCTACGAACGGGCGCTCAGCCTGGAACCAAGCAACCCCGAGATCCTCAACAACCTCGCCTGGCTGCTGTTGACCGCAGATCGCCTCGAGCTGCGTGATCCGCTCACCGCCCTGACTCTTGCCCGGGCCGCCGCCACTCTCCAGCCGAAAGGGTACATTCTCGACACCCTGGCCACCGCCTACTGGGCCAATGGACTGATCGAAGAGGCGGTGCACGCCGAACGCCAGGCGATGCAGGTCGACCCGGCGCAGAAACGGTTTTTCCAGACCCAGATCATCAAGTTCACCACCCGCAACTACGAGGACACGGTACGGGAATTGCGCGATAAACAGCAGCCAAAGCCATGAGGAAACCGCCGCTGTCCCCCGCCCTTGGGTCCCACGAGTCAGTGGCCGGAGGTCTGCATCTCGCCTTACAACGCATAACAACAGTCGGTGGGGATGCCCTGCAGATCTTTACCCGCAATCAGCGTCAATGGACGGCTGCGCCATTAAGCGAGGAAGAAATCGCCCTCTTTAGAGAGGCGTGGGCAAAGCGCATCGGCCTGCCCGTCGTCTCCCATGCCTCCTACCTGATCAACCTGGCCTCGGCAGACAAGGCCCTGTGGGAAAGATCCCTCCACGCTCTGACTGCTGAGGTGCGGCGTTGCCGACTCCTCGGTATCGACGCCGTGGTTCTTCATCCCGGTGCCCATGGCGGCCAAGGCGTCGACCGCGGCCTAAATCGCGTCATCGCAGGACTCGACCGAGTTCTTGGCGACAGCGACGGTCAGGTGCGGATTCTCCTTGAGACCACCGCCGGACAGGGAACCGGCCTGGGCAGCCGCTTTGAAGAGTTGGCCGTTGTTCTTGATCGCGCTGCCTGCAGGGACCTCCTCGGGGTGTGCGTCGACACCTGCCATATTTTTGCCGCCGGCTATGAGCTGCGCAGCCCCGAAGCCTACGCCGACACCATCGCCGCCATGGCGACGACGATTGGCCTCGAGAACATTCGCCTCTTTCACCTCAACGACTCAAAAACCGACCTCGCCAGCCGCATTGACCGCCATGAACACATTGGCAAGGGGCGAATCGGTCTCGACGGCTTCCGTCACTTGCTCGGCGACCGGAGATTCCATGATCGCCCAATGATTCTCGAGACGCCGAAAGACGAGACCCTTCTGGAAGACAGAGCCAACCTAAGAACCCTGCGCGCCCTGCTCACCGAAAAGCCGACCCTCGGCCACCATTGAACAACAACTGTTCAAATTCCCTTGCAAAATTCGTGACCGACGGGAACAATGGGGGCAGCGACCCATTCACCATCACTTGAGGCCAACCGATGCGACTACTGCACAGCGACGATCTTCTCGACCTCTTGGTCGATTTACGTATTCTCACCCTTAAACAGCAGCAGTTCGTCCTTCTCGAAAAAGGCAAGATGCGTCAGAAGCTTCTCCGCGCCGTTGGCAAGGAAGGAGAAATCGACAAGGATTACCCGGACATGGTGGAAATAGTCACCGCCTTCAACTTCAAGCTGCCGGGCGGCGAGGGTCGACTTGTCGACGAGGAAACCATCATCCAGGCCATCGCCAAGAGCAAAAACCTCCCCTTCAAGAAACTCGACCCCCTCGAGCTTGACATGGAAGTGGCCACCAAGACCATTCCCCGCAACTTCGCCATCCGCCAGATGATCCTCCCCTTTAAATTGGAAGAAGGGATCCTCGAGACCGCCATTTACCATCCCGACTGCCAGACCGCCCTGGCTGATATCGAGCAGACCAACCAGGTCAAAATCCGCGCCCATCTCGCCACCAAATCGGACATCAAGCGAATCATCTCTGAATTCTTCGGCTTCCAGCGCTCGATCAGCGCCGCCGAGGACCAGTTCGGGGTGGTTCCTGGCAGCACCACCTCGGTCGATATCGGCAACCTTGAACGCTATGTGAAGATTTCCGCCTCCAAGGAGATCACTTCCTCCGACCAGCACATCAAATCGGCGGTCAACCATATCTTCCATTACGCCCTGGAGCAGCGCGCCAGCGACATCCATATCGAACCCAAGCGCAACGTCTCCATGGTCCGTTTTCGCATCGACGGTAGCCTGCACACCATCTACAACCTGCCCAAGGCAGTGCATTCGGCCATCACCTCGCGCATCAAGTTTCTGGCGCGCATGGATATCGCCGAGAAGCGCCGCCCCCAGGACGGTCGGATCAAGGTGGGCGAAAAGAGCGGCAAGGACGTCGAGATCCGCGTCTCGACGGTGCCGGTGGCCTTCGGCGAGAAGGTGGTGATGCGTATCCTCGACTCCGACATGATCTTCCAACAGGTGGAAAACCTCGGCTTTTCCAGGCGGGATCTTGAAGTCTACAAGTCCTTCGTCGCCTCACCGCACGGCATCATCTTGGTCACCGGACCCACCGGCAGTGGCAAGTCAACCACCCTCTATTCAACCTTGAAGGAGATCTCCACCCCCGAGAAGAACATCGTCACCGTCGAGGACCCGGTGGAAATGGTCTATGAGGAGTTCAATCAAATCGCCGTCCAGCCGCTCATCGACATCAATTTTTCGACCATTCTCCGTAACATCCTGCGGCAGGACCCGGACATCATCATGATCGGCGACATCCGCGACCGCGCGACCGCCGCACACGCCGCCCAGGCAGCAATGACCGGTCATCT
>CAYSON010000305.1:2400-4765 GCA_964432635.1 uncultured Desulfopila sp. | reverse complement strand
GGCGGCCTCAAAGGTGGCCTCGGTATCGCCATCATTGTCGTCTCCACCGTCTTTTCCGCCACCACCGGCATTGTCGGCGCCTCGGTGGTCGCCATGACCCTCATGGCTTCGCCAACCCTCTTGAAGAAAGGGTATGTCAAGGGGCTGTCGGCCGGTATCATCACCTCCTCGGGAACTCTCGGCATCCTTATCCCGCCGAGCATCATGCTGGTCGTCTATGCCGGCCTCACCGGCCAGAAAGAGACCTCGGTGGGCAACCTCTTCGCCGCCGCCATTCTCCCCGGCCTGTTGCTCTCCGCCCTCTATATCAGCTATGTCGCCATCCGGTGCTACTTTAGGCCCCAAGATGGCCCGCCGATCCCATTGGAGGAGCGCACCGCCACCTTCGGCCAGAAGTGCTTTATGTTCGTGAAAAGCCTGGTGCCGCCCTTTGGTTTGATCCTGGCCGTCATGGGCACCATCCTCGCCGGCGTCGCCACCCCCACCGAGGCGGCGGCTTTAGGTGCTGGCGGTGCCATGCTGCTCGCCCTCTTCAAACGTACCTTTACCTGGGAGATGATCAAGGGGGCCTCGGTCTCCACCGCCCGCACCACCGCCATGGTCATGGCGCTGTTTATCGGCGGCAAGGTGTTTTCGGTGGTCTTTCTCTCCATGGGTGGCGGCGACGCGGTGGCCGATTTCATGCTCGGCAACAACCTCAGCCCACTCATGGTGCTCTTGCTCATGAACGTGGTGGTCTTTATCCTCGGCGCCTTTATCGACTGGGCCGCCATTCTGCTCATCACCGTGCCGATCTTCACCCCGATCGCCATGGAACTGAATTTTGACCCGCTGTGGTTCGCCATGATCCTCTGTGTTAACCTGCAGACCTCGTTTCTCACCCCGCCCTTTGGTTATTCGCTCTTCTATTTCAAGGGGGCATGTCCCCCGGAGTACACCATGGGCGAGGTCTATCGCGGCATCATCCCCTTTATCGGCCTGCAAATCATCGGCGTCACTATCTGCGCGGTGTATCCGGAGATCATCACCTACCTGCCGTCGGTCTTCTTCGGCAATAAGTAACCCCAATCGGTTTTCTCTTCTTTCCGGCGGCCGCCCCTGTCGCGGCCGCCGGAAAGCCAATTTCCCCATCTTTTACCGGGAAAGTTGCCTCAAAAGATTGGTGTTACCAATAAACCCATAGACCTCTTTTTCTCCCTGGAGATCAACGTGAGTGTAAAAAAAGCCTCGGCCCTGGCCGGAAAATTTCATGACATTGTCGGCCGCGATAATGTCATGACCAGCGAAAACGACCGCTATGCCTACTCCTACGATTCGGCGGTGCTCGACGCGGTGATGCCCGGCCTGGTGGTGCGGCCGACCAACAGCGAGGCGCTCGGCCGGGTCGTCGCCCTCTGCAACGACCACGGCCTGCCGCTCACCGTACGCGGCGCCGGCACCAACCTCTCCGGCGGCACCATTCCCTCGCTGGGCGGGGTGGTTGTCCTCACCAATGGCTTGACGAGAATCCTTGAAATCAACGAGGAGTACCTCTACGCAGTGGTCGGGCCGGGGGTGATCACCGCCGTCTTCGCCCAGGAGGTGGCGCGGCGCGGCCTCTTCTACCCGCCCGATCCCGGCAGCCAGACGGTGTCGACTCTCGGCGGCAACGTTGCCGAGAACGCCGGCGGCCTGCGCGGCCTAAAATACGGGGTGACCAAGGACTATGTCATGGGCATGGAGTTCTGGGATGTTTGTGGCAAGCTGATCAAATCCGGGTCGCGCACCGTCAAGGGGGTCACCGGCTACAACCTGCACGGCCTGATGGTCGCCTCCGAGGGTACCCTGGGGGTCTTCGATAAAATCATCCTCAAACTGGTGCCGCCGCCCCAGGCGGCCACATCGATGCTCGCCGTGTTCGACTCGATTGCTGCCGCCTCGGAGACGGTGGCGGCGATCATCGCCGCCAAGATCGTCCCGGCGACCTTGGAGATGATGGACAACTTCACCATCCGCACCGTCGACAACTTCCGCAAGGCCGGTTTGCCGGTCGATGCCGCCGCCCTCTTGCTCATCGAGGTTGACGGCCATCCCGGCCAGGTTGCCGACGAGGCCGAGGTAGTTGAGCGCATCTGCCGCCAACATAAGGCCCGCGAGGTCAAGGTGGCTGGAGACGCCGCCGAGCGCAACACCATCTGGCAGGCGCGGCGCGACGCCTTGCCGGCCTTGGCCAAACTGAAACCGACCTGCGTGCTTGAGGACGCCACCGTACCGCGCTCGAAGATGGGCGTCGCATTCGCGAGCACCCAATAGTGATCGCCGTCCTTGCGCCGGTTCTTGACCATGCCCGACCAGGGTTTGCCCAGCTTGAGCGTCGCCCACAAGT
>CAYSON010000305.1:0-2390 GCA_964432635.1 uncultured Desulfopila sp. | reverse complement strand
CTCGAAAAAGTCAGTAAACACTACCAGATAACCATCGGCACCTTCGGCCACGCCGGCGACGGCAACCTCCATCCCACCATCCTCACCGACAAGCGCGACAAGCAGGAGTGGCTGCGGGTGGAAAAGGCCATCGAGGAGATCTTCAACCAGGCACTCGCCCTAGGCGGGACGCTTTCCGGCGAGCACGGCATCGGTCTCACCAAGGCCGGCTTCCTCATCAAGGAGACCGGGCGGGCAACGCTTGATTTCAGCGCCCGCATGAAAAAGGCCCTTGATCCCAAAAACATTCTCAACGCCGGCAAGATGGCGGCCTAGGGAGACGGTCATGGCTGATGTAAAAAAACTTGCAGAAATGCTCGCAACGCTTGACGACAAACTGGTCAGCTGCATGCGCTGCGGCATGTGCCAGGCGGTCTGCCCCTTGTTCAAGGAAACCGGGCGGGAGACCGACGTCACCCGCGGCAAGCTTGCCCTGTTGAGCGGCCTGGCCGAGCAGATCCTTGACGACGCCAAGGGCGTCAACGAGATCGTCAATCGCTGCCTGCTGTGCGGCACCTGTCAGGTCAACTGCCCCAGCGGGGTGCAGATCGTCGACATCTTTCTTGAGGCCCGGGCCATCCTCACTGGGTATTTCGGGTTGTCGCCGGTGAAAAAGGCGATTTTTCGCGGCATGCTCGCCAACCCCAGATTTTTCAATGCCCTCACCACCATGGGCTCAACCTTCCAGGGGGTGTTCACCAAGAAGGTCGACGAGTTGCTCGGCTCCTCCTGCGCCCGCTTCAACGCCCCGGTGGTGGCCGACCGCCACTTCAACGCCCTGGCTTCAAGGCCCCTGCGCAAGATTATCGGCGCCCTCGACACCCCGGCGGGCGAGCGCGGCCTCAAGGTGGCCTTCTTTCCCGGCTGCGTCGTCGACAAGATGTACCCGCAGGTCGGCGAGGCCTCCATGGCCGTTTTCAAGCACCACGGGGTCGGCGTCTATCTTCCCGAAAACCAGGCCTGCTGCGGCATTCCGGTGCTGACCAGCGGCGACCGCTCGACCTTCGATCAGCTCATCGAGATGAACCTGGCACTTTTTGCCGACAAAGAGTTCGACTACCTGGTCACTCCCTGCGCCTCGTGCACCGCCACCATCAAGGAGCTGTGGCCGCAATTCTATGGCGGCAATCGCGATAATCTTACCAAGCTCGCCGCCCTCGGCGAAAAGACCCTCGATATCACCGCGTTTATCGCCGACCATCTGGCAACGAGCAGCGAGACCGCGCCAACCGCCGCGACCAGCGACACGGTGACCTATCACGACCCCTGCCACCTCAAGAACTCGCTTGGTGTCACCACCCAGCCGCGCCAGCTGATCACCACCGCTGGCCGCACCCTGGTGGAGATGAACGAGGCCGGCAAGTGTTGCGGCTGTGGCGGCAGCTTCAATGTCGTCCATTACGACATCTCGAAAAAAATCGGAACCGCCAAGGCCGACAACATAATCGCCAGTGGCGCCAAGACGGTGGCCACCGCATGTCCGGCCTGCATGATGCAGATGACCGACATGCTGTCGCGCCGCAACCAGGGCATCCGCGTCCGTCATGTGGTGGAACTCTACGCCGAGGGCCTGCACCGCGAAGTAGTCAGCAAACCTCACGGAGGCTTGCCCGAGAGGGCATGAACAGCCGTGATCGATTCCATCAAGCAAGAGCAGCTCGTCGCCCGTTTCACCGAGAAGGCCAAGGCGGTATCGGCCTTCGTCGCCGAGGTGGCCTCACTTAATGCGGCCATCGCCTATACCCTTGAGCTCTGCGGCAGCCGCGGCGCCTGCCGCATCAACATCTCCGGTTGCGACGAACAACTCTCCGCTTCAGCCGGGGAACTCTGCGCCACCAAGCAGGAGAAGATCGTCGCCGCCCCCGGTCTTGACCCCGAGCTCTTCCAGCGCCTTGAGGCGGCCTGCCAGGAGGCAGGCTTTTCCTGTTTGCGCGAGGGCATGCGCCGCCACCTCGGCGGAATTGATATCGGCTTCACCATTGCCGACTTAGGCATCGCCGAGACCGGCACCTTGGTGCTCAACTGCCCCGGCGAAGAGCTGCGTCTCGCCACCATGATCAGCGAGTACCATGTCTGCGTCCTTGGCAAGAAGGCCATCGTCGCGGACGGCTTTGCCGCCGAAGGGGCGATGCGCAAGTACCTGCACCGCACCCCGGACTACACCGCCT
Source organism: uncultured Desulfopila sp. (assembly GCA_964432635.1). Classification (GTDB taxonomy): domain Bacteria; phylum Desulfobacterota; class Desulfobulbia; order Desulfobulbales; family Desulfocapsaceae; genus Desulforhopalus_A. The sequence goes on along the minus strand of CAYSON010000305.1, from coordinate 183 downwards.
TTATTACCGGTGCCAGCCGCACCGCCGATATTGAGCGGGTCCTCGCCATGGGCGTGCACGGGCCGCTCGAACTCCACATTCTTCTTCTCGATGACTGATCATGCAAGAAGCCAAAAACCTCAAAGAATACCGGAAGGAGATGCAGGAATCCCTCGACAACACCTTTCTGCGTCAGGCCCTCGA
>CAYSON010000304.1:0-4779 GCA_964432635.1 uncultured Desulfopila sp. | reverse complement strand
CAAGAGAGTGGATTAAACTATCTCACCCCAGTGTGTGGTCGAAGGAATTCTTAATTTACTGAAAATTGCATTATTGCAGCTATCATCGATGCCTGGTTGAACTTCCTCATATTCCGCCAAATCTATCGGACATTGTCCTATCTTGTTACAACTGCAAACGAGAATCAACAGATAGCGACATGCTTTTTACAGCTTAGTCGCCGAGGCAGGTGCCAACCTTGCGGGCGGCCAATACCCAGGAGTGATCCTTGGGCACCAGGTTCTTGCGCCCGACCACGTCGGCCAGGGGCACCGCCTTGGTGGAGTCGCGGTCGGCTGCGATCATTACCCCGCCGATGCCCTTGGCAATGCAGTCGACACAGGCGCTGCCGAGACGGGTGGCGAGCAGACGGTCGGCGGCGGAGGGGGTGCCGCCACGCTGATAGTGGCCAAGGATGGTGACCCGTGATTCTAGTCCGGTTAGTTCCTCCAGTTCCTGGGAGAGGCGGAAGGTGTGGTTGCTGCGGTGGGTGGTGAACTCCATAAGATCTTCTTCGATCTTCTTGAGGGCCTTGCTGTCACCCTTTTCCTTGGCCAGGGTCTTGGCCGCCTTGAGTTCAACATAGCGTTTGTGGCCGGAGCGGCACAGGGCACCCTCGGCAACGGCAACGATGCTGAAATTGGTGCCGCGCTGTTTGCGCTTGCGGATGGCGGCAGCCACCGTTTCCAGGTCGTAGGGGATCTCGGGAATGAGAATGACGTCGGCCCCTCCGGCCATCCCGGCGCCCAGGGCCAGCCAGCCGGCGTTGTGGCCCATGATCTCAACGACGATGATGCGGTGGTGGCTGTGGGCGGTGGAATGCAGACGATCGATGGCCTCGGTGGCGATCTCCATGGCGGTGCTGAAACCGAAGGTGACATCGGTCATGGCCACGTCGTTGTCGATGGTCTTGGGTAGGGTGAGGATGTTCAAACCCTTCTGCAACAGGCGATAGGCGTTCTTTTGGGTGCCGCCACCGCCGATGCACACCAGGGCATCAAGGTTATGCTGGCGATAGTTGTCGCAGATCGCCTGGGTCATGTCCATGATCTCGTTGCCCACCAGCATCTTATGGGGTTTGTCGCGACTGGTGCCGAGGATGGTGCCACCACGGGTGAGGATCGAACTGAGCGTCTCAGGTTCGAGACGCAGGGTGCGATTCTCCATCAGGCCACGAAAGCCGTCACGAAAGCCAACCACGTGCATGCCCTGGGACAGCGCCGATTTTCCGATGGCGCGAATTGCCGCGTTCAATCCCGGACTATCGCCCCCCGCAGTGAGAATGCCGATATGCTTGCTCATTTTTCCTCGTTGATGGCACTAAATGAATGTTCCCCTCTCTCTTTGCCGACCGCGCCGCTATTATGCCCGGTATGACAATTCTCTTCAATGCTTTCCTTGCGCTCGACCTGGCCGCTTTTTGATGAAGGGCTCCTCTTTTTAAACCTTCAAGCCATCAACCCAATTCACTTGCCGCAACCACAGGAGGCACCGTGATCGTGTGGTTGTTCTTTGGGCAGCGGATGAGACGGGGCCAAAGGAAATGGGCTGAAAAACTGGGTTGGGGGTGGCGTCTTTTTCGCCCAGCGCTTGGCCAGGGACTTTGCTAAAGGTTTCACGGAAATGGCCAACAGCAGCACGGCCGCGGCAATTTTGAGCCACTCCGGCAATAGCTCCCCGGCCTCGCCCAGGGTCGCCCGCGCCGAGATGCCGAAGAAATTGTACAACCAGTCGACAGCAAGACCAAAGAGCACCGTGCACACGGACAAGGTGGTGAGATAGACCACCGTGCCCCGCTTGCCGAGAATCTCCTTCAAGACGAACAGGGAGGCGACATTGGTGGCCGGTCCGGCGAGAAGAAAGACCAGGGCAGCACCAGGACTGACCCCTTTGAGGATCAGGGCCGCCGCCACCGGAGTCGAAGCGGTGGCGCAAATATAGAGGGGGATACCAACCAGCAGCATTACCAGCATCGAGCTGAGTCCACCACCAAGCAGGCTGGCCATGAGGTCGTCGGGAACCAGGGCGGTAATGAGAGCGGCGATGAACAGTCCAACAAAGAACCAGCCGGCGATATCACTCCACACCTCGCCATAGGCAAAGCGCAGCCCGGCGGTGATTTTTTCTCCCCAGGGGTGATGACGACGGTGCACCTCGTCGGGACACTCGACCCCATCACAGCAGTTATCCACCGGACAACTGCGATCAGCTATGATCTCCGTCTCCCTTTTTTCCCAGAAAAAGAGGTTTTCGGTGAGACCTGCGGCCATGGCGGTGAGCAGTGCCGCCCCCGGCCGCACCACGGTGAGCAGCGGGTCGAGCAGGGCATAGCTGACGGCAATGGAATCAACCCCCGACTCCGGGGTGGCGATGAGAAAGGCGCTGGTTGCGCCGCGATTGGCCCCCTGCTTCCTCAAGGATGCTGCCGCCGGCAGCACGCCACAGGATCAGAGAGGCAATGGCACCCCGAGCAACGATGCCTTGAACACCGAGGAAAAGCGGCCGCGACCCAATTGATTGAGCACCGTGTTGGCGTTGAGTACCACCTTGAGCAGTCCGGCAATGGCAATGCCGAAAAGCACGTAAAAAGCGCTATCGTTGAGGATGTGCCACCACTCGGCGGCCACCCTGGTAATGAGTTCAAGCATCTTGTCTCTCCCTGGATGTTACAGTGCGGAAACCTTAGGGATGCCGATATGAGTGCTACCCGAGATCTCTGCCGCAACAGAAAAGAGCTGCGCCAACTTGTCCGGCACCAAACGGTAATAGAGAACCACGCCGTCGCGACGATTGGCCACCAAGCCAAGAGTGCGCAGCAGCCGTAATTGGTGGCTCACTGATGATTCGGAAACGCTGAGCAAGGCGGCGAGATCGCAGACACACATCTCTTGATGCATCAAGGCATGAAGAAGACGCAAACGGCCGGGATCGGAACAGGCCTTGAAAAGATTGCTCATTGCCTGGGCGGAAGGCGCTTCCAGCGCCAGCCGCCGTGCCAGTTCCACTTTGTCCTCGTGTACGATGCGACAACTGCAGCGGTCGATGTCCATAGCCTCTCTCCTGAATCTGTTTTAATATATGATCATACTTTCATATATCGTTCGATAGCACCCTGTTGTCAAGAAAGCAGATGCAATTTTTTACCGACCACAGCATAGTGCCTGCAATCATCGCCATACCATCTCCACCGAGGAGTTCCCATGAACGACACCCGGACCACCCCCGGCACGCTCTATATTGTCCCTACCCCGATCGGCAACCTTGAAGACATCACCCTGCGCGCCCTGCGCATCCTCAAAGAGGTCGACCTGATTGCCGCCGAGGACACCCGCCATACCAAGAATCTGCTCAACCACTTCGGCATTGGCACACCGCTGATCAGTTACTACCGCGAAAAAGAGGCGGAGCGCAGCGAAGAAATCCTCCTTCGTCTCGCACAGGGGCAGAACCTCGCTTTGGTCAGTGATGCCGGGACCCCGGCTATTTCTGATCCCGGTGCGGTGGTGGTGAAAGAAGCGCGCCACCGTGGCTTTCGCGTCGTCCCCCTGCCCGGGGCCTGTGCCGTGACCACTGCCATGAGCGGGGCCGGAATCACCGCCGACGGCTTTCTCTTTCTTGGCTTTCTGCCGGCCAAAAGCAATCGCCGTCGCCAAGCACTTACCGCGCTCGTCAGCAGCCCCTTTCCGCTGGTTTTTTACGAGGCCCCTCACCGTATCAGCGACTTTCTCGCCGATGTCCTTGATGTACTCGGCGACCGGCCGGCCTTGTGGGCCAGGGAACTGACCAAGAGCTATGAGGAGCTGTGCGACGACACCATCGCCGATCTGCTCGAGAAGAGCCGCAGCGGCAAAAACCGCGGTGAGTTTGTGGTCATCGTCCATCCCGGCCGGGAGGAGGAAATCAAGCCGGAAACGCTTGATGAACTGATCCTCTGGTATCGTCACAACTCAGAATTATCGCTCAAGGATGTCAGCCAAAAGATTGCCACCGATCTCGGCCTGTCGCGCTCCCAGGTTTACCAACGGGCACTAGCCCTGTGGAAGTGAGAGGAGGTGTACTTGCACCGATCTTGCCAAGCCCGACGCCTTCGGCTATAGAAAACACCAGGCTAAGGATTGTCCCCAGAACCCGCCAAACCAACCATTGCCAGGCCAGGGAGCCCGAGAACCATGCGTACCTGCATCGCCCCTCCAGGAGTCTTTCAATACGGAGTTCATAAGCCAAGCTACGTGTCGGCCAACCTGCGCGAGCAGACCGAGTTGAGTCTTTTGGGCCGCAGCGGTGACGGCCATGCCATCGACAATCGCCGTAACTACCCGGAGCGAGAAGTATCGGTGAGCAGCGCCGACTGGATCTTCGAGATTCCCAACCCTTTCCCCTTCAAGGGCTGCACCTATATCGACAAGGAGTGGGCTGATTTCAGCGCCGCCAATCTCGGGCGCATTCGCCTGCCACAACCACAACCCCTGTCGCTTTCCGCCACTTTACAAAAAACGGGGTGCACGGCCGCGCTGATAGGTGAGCTGCCGCACCCGCTCCGTCTCGCCCTGGCCACCTGTTCCACCGATGCCGAAGATCTTGTTGCCCTGGCCCACCTCTGTTGCAGGTTTGTGCTCGATAAAGGCCGGCCGGTCGGCCTTGAATACCTGGAAACAGAGGGCCAGGGTCCGCGGCCGATCATCAGCGACCACGCCCTCTACGAGGCGGTGGCCAACAACCCTCATCTGCCCGATGCCTACAAGACCCTGATGGTCCTGCGC
>CAYSON010000303.1:4384-4800 GCA_964432635.1 uncultured Desulfopila sp. | reverse complement strand
CACCGACCACATCTCCCCGGCCGGGGCCATCGCCAAGAGCTACCCGGCCGGCAGCTACCTCTCCTCCCTGGGAGTAGCCCCGGGAGACTTTAATTCCTACGGCTCGCGTCGTGGCAACCACGAGGTAATGATGCGCGGCACCTTCGGCAACATCCGCATCAAAAACCGCATGGTCGCCCCCAAGGAGGGCTCCTTTACCCGCAAGTATCCCGAAGGCGACGAACGTTTCGTCTACGAAGCGGCCATGGAATACCTGGGCCAAAAAACGCCGCTGATCGTTCTCGCCGGCAAGGAGTACGGCTCCGGCTCCTCGCGTGACTGGGCCGCCAAGGGCTCCAATCTCCTCGGGGTGCGGGCGGTGATCGCCGAGTCGTTTGAGCGCATCCACCGTAATAACCTAGTGGGTATGGGGGTGC
>CAYSON010000303.1:0-4374 GCA_964432635.1 uncultured Desulfopila sp. | reverse complement strand
CAGCGGCAGCGAAAATCCCCACAGCCTCGGACTGGACGGATCGGAAGTTTATGCCATCGGTGGCCTCGGCGAAATTGCCCCCCGCAGTCAGCTGCAGGTAACCGCGGCGAGAAGAGACGGTTCGATTACCACCTTTACGGTCACCGCCCGCCTTGATACAGACATCGACGTCCTCTATTTCCGCCACGGTGGCATCCTGCCCTATGTCCTGCGCCAGATGCTGCAGGAGGGCGTGTAGATGCGCGACCGGACCCTGGCCGAGTTGCTGCGGGAAAAAGTTTGCACCAAGGCGCGGCCGGACGGCTCGACTTACCCGGCGCTCTTGCTCGCCGACGCTATTGCTCTTGCTGCCGAGACCGCCCTAGCCCTGGGAGAGGTGGAGCGCTTTGCCCTGGCAGCGGGAATTGTGCCGGAACGGTACAGTCGCAATCAGAAGTCTCTGTCCTGCGCCGAACAATTGCACCTCCTCCAGGCCCGGGTGGCAATCATCGGCCTGGGGGGCCTGGGCGGGGCGGTGGTGGAGATGCTTTCCCGCCTCGGCATCGGTCATCTCACCCTGGTTGACGGTGATGTCTTCGACGAGAGCAATCTCAACCGTCAGCTGCTCAGCAGCCCGAGATTGCTGGGCTGCAAGAAGGCCGAAGTTGCCGCTGCCCGGGTCGCGGAAATCAATGCGGCGGTGACCACCCTCGTTATCGCCCACTTACTTGCCCCTGAGAATGGCGCCGACATTCTGCGGGATGTCGACCTGGCCATAGACTGTCTCGACAACATCCCCTCCCGCTTCGTCCTCGAAACGGCCTGTCGCCAGGCCGCCATTCCCCTGGTCTCGGCGGCCATTGCCGGATGGAGCGGCCAAGCGACGGTGATTTTCCCCGGTGACGCCGGCCTGCGCCTGCTCTACGGTCCGGCCGACAAGGCGCCGCGCAAGGGTATCGAAGCCGCCCTCCGCACCCTGCCGTTTGCCGCCGTGCACCTCGCCACGGTGCAATGTGCCGAGGCCACCACCATTCTCCTGGGGAGGACCTCCCCCCTGCGCCACTCCCTGCTGCTTTCTGACCTCAGCGACCACAACAGCGACGTGGTGGCGCTCGACGACCCACCGCAGTCGCCTTAGCCAAGCGCCACCTTGTCCGCAAGCCGCTGCACAATGGAACGTTTCTCCACTGGACTTTTGATATAAAATTCCCGATACTCAGGAGATAGAGCTGTAGCGGACGACGTAGCAGGGCATCAATCAAGATATTCCTCGCGAGACAAGCATGGGAGAGATTTTCTCGGTCAGCATCACTACGGCAAGCATCACCCTGATCTGTTTGGCGGTCATGATTCTGCTGTGGCTCTCCAACCGCAATCGTTACAAGGGTTTGGCCCATCTACCGGTGGCCTTTCTGCTCCAGTTCCTGTCGGTGCCGCTGCTCACCGCCGGCGACCACCTGCCCGCCACCCTGACCCTCGCCGGCGGCAGCCTGCTGCTCTTGGCCGGCACCACCCTGCTGGTCACCGGCCTGATGCTCTTCGTCGGCAAAACGGTGCGGCCGCTGCCGGTGGTGCTCGCCCTGCTCCTCTTTGTGCTCGTCCACCTGGTGGTCATCCACCTCTCCGCCAATATCGCTGCGGGCGATATCCTCCTCGCTCTCGCGCTCCTCACCATATGCGGCCGGGGGGCGTGGCTGATGCTGCGCCAGGGCGACCCGAACATGCGACCTTTTACCTGCTGGGTCGGCTATGTCCTGCTTACCTTTGCCCTGGTCAATGTCGGCCATCTCGGCTGGCGTTTTACAATCATGCCGTCCGGCTCACTGCTCGAAGCCTATGGCTCGCGGCTGCCTTTACTGAGGGGCAATGAGACGCTCACCGTTCTCCTCACTTTCTCGCTTCTGCTCATGGTTATCCGCCGGCTGTTCTGGCAGCTCGAGGCCGATCTCGCCGAAAACCAGCGTATGGCGATGGAGGTACAGCAGAGCGAAGAGAAATTCGCCAAAGCCTTTCAGGCCAGCCCAGACGCGGTGTCCATCTCGCGCCTCGCCGACGGTCGACTGGTGGAGGCCAACGAGACCTTTTGTCGCTTGTCCGGATATTCCCGCGAGGAGCTGATCGGCGGCACCACCGTCGATCTCGGCCTGTGGAACGACCCCGACGAGCGGCAACGCCTCATCGACGCCTTGACAACCCAAGGACGGCTACGCGACTATCGCATTGACAGTTTCAACAAGCTCAACCAGCTCCGCCATCGCCTCTTTTTCGGAGAGATCATCGCTCTCGGCGGCGAGCCGCACATCTTCTCCATCGTTCGCGACATCACCGAAAAACTCCAGGCCGAGGCCAGCCTGCAACGCAAGAACGAGATCATGGCCGCCCTGCAGGAGACGACCATCGAGCTCCTCTCGCAGCTCGATATCGATTCCTTGCTGGAAAGTATCGTCAAACGTGCCGCCGCCCTCATCGGCACCAGTGGCGGCTACCTCGACCTGGTTGACGAACAGAGTGGCCAATTGCGACCCAAGGTGGGAATCGGCATCCTCACCGAGTCGCTGAACTATGCGGTGCAGCCGGGCGAGGGAGTGGCCGGCACCGTCTGGCAGAGCGGCACCCCCCTGGTAATCGACGACTACGACCAGTGGAGTAGTAGGGTTGGCGTCTTTTCATCGGGCAAGATCAAGGCAGCGGTGGGAGTGCCGCTGCTCTCCCAGGACAAGGTGCTCGGCGTCCTTGGTCTCGCCCACGAACCTGGTTCGGGCAAGGCTTTTTCCACCGAGGACCTTGAGGTTCTCTCCCAATTCAGCCGCTTGGTGGTGATCGCCATCATCAACGCCCGCCTCTACCAGGCGGCGCAGCGGGAACTGGGGGAGAGACGGCTGGCCGAAGAGGCCTTGCGGGAAAACGAACGTCGACTGCGCATCCTTTTCGAAAACCTCCCGGTGGGGGTCTCAGTACAGGATCCATCTGGCCGGGTGGTCTACGCCAACCCGGCTCTCTCCACTCTGTTGGAAATGCCACGTGAGGAGATCCTCGTCGGCGCCTGCAATACGCGACAACACCTGCGGGCGGACAAGACGCCGATGGCCCCCGAGGAGGGTGCCGATTCCCAGGCTCGCCGGCTCGGCCTGCCGGTGCACGACGTGGAAACCGGTATCGTCACCGAACGCGGCAAGACCATCTGGGTCAATGTCAACGCCGCCCCCTATCCCACCGTCGAGCAGGGACTGGTCATCGCCACCGTTGATATCACCGTGCGTAAGCAAGCGGAAGAGGCCATCCGCCTCTGCCTGCGCCTGTGGGAGTTCGCCGCAAGCCACAGCCTCACCGAGTTGCTGCAGCGGGGCCTTGATGAAATCGAGTCGCTCACCGACAGTTGTATCAGCTTCTACCACTTCGTCGACCACGACCAGGAAAACCTCACCTTGGGTGCCTGGTCGACGCGGACCAAAAACGAGTTTTGCCAAGCGAGAGGCGAAGGGCAACATTATCCCCTTTCCCATGCCGGGGTGTGGACCGAGTGTTTTTATCGCCGCACGCCGGTGATCCATAACGACTACTCTTCGGTTCCCAACAAGAAGGGCCTGCCCGACGGCCATGCCTCGGTGGTGCGGCAACTGGTGGTTCCGACCATTCGCGACGGCAAAGTGGTTTCCATCCTCGGCGTCGGCAACAAGGCCATCGACTACGACCAGCGCGATGCCGAACTGGTCAGCTACATCGCCGACCTGGTTTTTTCCATTGTCGAAAACGAACGCGCCGAGGAGCAGATCCACCAACTCAACAACCAGTTGGAGCGGCTGGCGATGTCCGACGAACTCACCGGCCTGGCAAACCGCCGCGCCTTTTTCGTCAGGGGCGAGGAAGATCTCAAAATGGCACGGCGCTATGCGGCACCTCTGTCACTGCTCATGCTCGATATCGACCGGTTCAAGGGCATCAACGACAACTACGGCCATCACGTCGGCGATCAGGTGTTACAGCTGGTAGCCACGACCATGCAGGGCCTGATCCGCGAGGTCGACAAACTCGGCCGCATCGGCGGTGAGGAATTCGCCATCCTTCTCCCCAACACCGGGCCAGAGGAGGCCTCGAACCTGGCGGAACGGCTACGAATCGCCGTCGAGAAGAAGACCCTGCAAAGCGAGGGCCAAGCCATTTGCGTCACCATCAGCGTCGGCGTCACCGCCTTTGGCAGAAACACCACGACCCTCGACGACCTGATGCGCGACGCCGATGCCGCCCTTTACCGCGCCAAGAATCAGGGCCGCAACCGGGTGGTCCTGTTTGACCCTTGCCTCATCCCGCAAGCCTAGAGTCGACTCCCCCAGCTGTTTCCCGCCTCCGCCGAAAAACATTGCAATTCCGTCACATTTCCTCTAGGTTGCCCTGTAA
>CAYSON010000302.1:2897-4842 GCA_964432635.1 uncultured Desulfopila sp. | reverse complement strand
TACAAAGGAGGAAGGGGAACCGATATCGTCGCCTTGGGCGTGCTCACTCCGGGCAAGAAGGTGGGAGACGGACAAGATCCTTTTCTTTTTGAAGTCTCCATACCCAAGGGTCTGGCTCTGCTCGCCACCCGTCAGTGGGACGGTTTTGTGCCCGGGATCGAGGATCTCGTCAACGGTAACGCGGCGGAAGGAGTGGTTGGCGCCGCCGAGAAGATCGACAGGGGCAAGAAGGCCGTCGCTGATCTTTCCGCCTACAAGGCAGCGGCCAAGGCCGGCGACGAGGAGGCCAAGAAGGCCGCCCTGCAGCGGTTTAACACCAACAAGGATTTTCTCGGGTTTGGCTATCTGAAAAGCCCTGAGGAGATTGTTCCGCCGGTAGCCTCGACCTTCTATTCTTTCCATTTTATGGTCTATGTCGGCACCTTTGTCATCATTCTCCTCATCTTCTTCCTCAGGGCGGGGCTGAGCAATCGTTTGACCGAGAGCCCGACGCTGTTGCGCCTCGGGGTGGCTTCCTTCTTTCTCGCCTATCTCGCCTCCGAATTCGGCTGGGTGGTGGCCGAGGTCGGGCGTCAACCGTGGGCCATTCAGGATAGGCTGCCGGTGCACATGGCGGCCACCCATATTGGTGCCGGCCATGTGCAGGCGACCGTTATCTTCTTCTTCCTTTTGTTCACCGTGCTGCTGCTGGCGGAGATCAAAATAATGCTCAAACAGATCAAAATCGGACCGGAGGTGGCGTGATATGATCGGAAAGCTGGATATATCGACACTGCAACAGCTGTGGTGGATCCTCTGCTCAGTGGTGGGCTCGCTGTTTCTCTTTCTCACCTTTGTCCAGGGAGGCCAGACCCTGCTGTGGCAGGTGGCCAAGGACGATCGCGAGAAATCCTTGATCATCAACTCACTGGGACGAAAATGGGAGTTAACCTTTACTACTTTGGTGCTCTTCGGCGGAGCCCTGTTCGCTGCCTTCCCCAAATTCTACGCCACCAGCTTCGGCGGGGCCTATTGGGTGTGGATACTCATCCTCTTCACCTTTATCGTCCAGGCGGTGAGCTATGAGTATCGCAAGAAACCCAACAATCTCCTGGGGGAGAAAACCTACGAGCTCTTTCTCTTTATCAACGGCTCGGTGGGCATTTTGCTTATCGGTGCGGCGGTGGGCACCTTTTTCACCGGTTCGAATTTCACCCTCAACGATTACAATCAGGTGACCTGGACCAATCCGCTACGCGGCCTCGAGGCGGCGTTTTCCCTGTTCAATCTCAGCCTTGGCCTCTTTCTGGTCTTTAACGCCCGGGCGCTCGGGGCCATGTACCTGATCAACAACATCGATTTCAAGGGGGCGGCGCCGTTCGAGGCACGGGTGCGCAAGTCCTGTTTGACCAGCTTTCTTCTGTCGCTACCTTTCCTGCTTTATGTGGTGGTGGGGTTGGTGTTCTTCGACGGTTTTGCCGTCGGCAAAGGTGGCGTGGTGGTCATGGTGGCGGGTAAGTATCTTGCCAACCTCCTCGCCATGCCCGTGGTGCTGGTGTTGTTGCTCGCCGGGCTCTTCCTGGTCATCCTCGGGGTGACCCGCACTGCCTTGGCCAAGTCGACGAGCGGCATCTGGTTCGGCGGTCTGGGCACTGTGCTCGTCGGCTTGGCGGTGTTCTTCACCGCCGGCTTCAACGACACCCCGTTTTATCCATCCAAGGCCGACCTACAGTCGAGTTTGACCATCTATAACGCCTCGTCGAGCCATTACACCCTGACGGCGATGACCTACGTGGCCCTGGCCATCCCCTTCGTGCTCGCCTACGTCGCCTATGTCTGGCGGTTAATGGATGCCCGCAAGATCGACGACCGCGATCTGGCCGACAAGAAAGCTTATTAACGAAATTTCCTACTTCGAGGAGCAGAAGATGACCGCAATCCTATTTATTGGCTGGATCGCCCTGAT
>CAYSON010000302.1:0-2887 GCA_964432635.1 uncultured Desulfopila sp. | reverse complement strand
GCCAAGACCAACAACCTGTAGGAGATCTTTTTTGGGGTACCGCAGGGCCTCGGTTCGGTAGGGCACGAAGGCCCCGCCGGGACCGAGGCCTTTGTGTTTACAGCAGCAGGCCTCCGAGAAGCCACAGCCCCTGCAATGTTAAAAAAGCGTAAAGGCCGGCGAGGACATCGTCGAGCATAATGCCGATGCCGCCATGAAGGTGGCGGTCGATCCAGGAGACCGGGAAGGGCTTGGTGATATCGAAGAGACGGAAGAGGGCCAGGCCGAGCAGCCAGGCCAGGGGGTGGGCGGGGGCGGCAGTCAGGGTGACCAGGACGCCGAGGATCTCGTCGATAACGATGCAGCCGGCATCGGGGCTGTCGAGGATCTTTTCCGCCGAGCCAGATACAAAGAAACCGAGGATGAACAGCAGGACGAGGGCCGCAAGGTACGAGGAAAGATATAGGTCTTTCATTGCCAGCCAGGGCAGCAGGGCGGCAAGCGAGCCCCAGGTGCCGGGAGCCTTGGGCAGCTTGCCGACGTAGAGGCCGGTAGCCAGGGCGAGGATCAGCCGGTCCATGGTTCGTTTTTGCCGAGGCGGCGCACCTCGTCATAGACCTCGGCCAGGGGTATATTTTGCTCCAGGGCGATACGTCGACACTGTTCGTACTCCGGATAAACCACCGCCCCGCGCGGGGTCAAGACCTGCTTGGCGGATATCTCTCCCCATTGTGTTGCCAGGGAAATAATTTTCCGCGGCAGGGTCTGGCGCGCTTCACGCCGGAACCTCAGACCGATGGCGGTGGTGTGGACGAGGATGGCCTCCTTGACCTGTGCCCCCCGAGCGGGAGTGGTCAGGGCCTGCAGGGTAAAGCCGGGTCGCCCCTTTTTCATCTGCACCGGAACAAGGACCACATCGAGGGCCCCGGCAGCAAAAAGCAGCTCGCAGAGATGGGGATAGCCCTCTGGGCTCCAGTCGTCGAGATTGGTCTCGATAACCTCTACCTCCTGGCTCTCGCCAACCGAGGCAGCATCGCCGAGGAAGAGGCGCAGCAGGTTGGGCTGCCCGTTGTCCAGCTCTCGACTGCCGCAGCCGTATCCCACCGAGGTGATGCGCATCGGCGGCAGGGTGCCGAAATTGGTGGCGAGGGTGGCGATCAGGGCGGCCCCGGTCGGGGTGACCAGTTCCTGCGAGAGTTCGACACCATAGGTGGGAATGCCGGACAGCAGCTCGCACACCGCCGGGGCGGGCAGCGGCAGGAGGCCATGGGCGCAGCGCACGAAGCCGCGGCAGAGCGGCAGCGGCGAGCAGCTCAGGCGGCTGACGCCGAGATGCTCTAGCCCGAAAACCACCCCGACGATATCGACGAGGGTGTCAAGTGCCCCGACCTCGTGAAAGTGTACCTGGTCGACGGTTAAACCGTGAACCTTGGCCTCGGCCTCGGCCAATCGGGTAAACACCGCGACCGACCGGGCGGCCGTGCTTGGCGGCAAACCGCTGCCCTCAAGCAGAGCGCGGATCGCCGGCAGGGTGCGCATCTCCTGACGCCTGGTGCTGTCCACCTGCACCGCCAGGCCGCTTATGCCCTGCACATTTTTGTCGCTGATCTCGACCTTGAGGCCGGGTAGGTGCAGTTTCTCGACCTCGGCCAGCAGCAGGTCCCTGTTGAGGCCGGCGTGGAGCAGGGCGGCCAGCAGCATGTCGCCGCTGACCCCGGAGAAACAATCGGCGTAGGCGATCTTGTTGCCGCTCTCAGCGCTCACCGGCTTCTCCTTGCCCGTACAAGCGGGTGCCGGCGGGGAGAGGGGTGCCGCAACTAAAGGCGGCGACGCTCATGCGCTTCTTGCCCTCCGGCTGGACCTCCCGGAGATTGAGACAGTGCTTGCCGCAGGCCACGAGAAGACCCCGGCCGTCGGCGCGCAGCACCGTTCCCGGCGCGGCGACGCTGGCCTGGAAGACCACCTCGGGGGTAAAGAGGCGTAGCCGGGCTCCGTTGACAAAGGTGTAGGCCGAGGGCCAGGGGTCGAGGCCGCGCACCAGGCAGTGCAGCTCTTCGGCGCTTTTGCTCCAGTCGATGCAGCCATCTTCTTTGGCGAGCAGAGGCGCCATGGTGGCTCGATCATGATCCTGGGTAATGGCGACAATCGAGCCGTCCTTGAGCCCGGCGATGGCTTGCAGCAGGGTGGCACCGCCGAGTTCAGCGAGTTTTGGCATCAGGCTGCCGGCAGTCTCCCCGGCATCTGGGGTCATCCTCGCCTGCAGCAGCATGTCGCCGGTGTCCATGCCTTCGTTCATCTGCATGATGGTTACCCCGACCTCGGCCTCGCCGCGGAGGATCGCCCACTGCACCGGGGCCGCGCCGCGATATGCGGGCAGCAGCGATCCATGGACGTTGACGCAGCCGAGCGGCGCCAGCTGCAACAGACTCTTGGGAAGGATGCGGCCGTAGGCGGCGACGACGATCAGATCCGGAGCATAGCTGAGCAGACCGTTACGAAATTCTTCCGTCCTGATCTTCTCCGGTTGCAGCACCGGCAGACCGGCTGCCTCGGCCACCAGTTTGGTCGGGGGCCGATCTTTTTACCCCTCCCCTTGGCACGATCCGGCTGACTGACCACCGCCACCACCGGATCGGGTCCGCGCAACAGGGATCTCAGGATCAGGGCGGCGAAATCGGGAGTGCCCATAAAGACAAGGCGCAGCGGCTGGTCGCTCATTGACCTTGCTCCTCCTCGTTCTGCCATTTCTTCACCTTCTTCTTGTAAAGGGCTCGCTTGAGCGGGCTGAGATGGTCGATGAAGAGGATGCCATTGATATGATCGATCTCGTGTTGCAGTACCACGGCGAAACGATCCTCGGCACCGAGTTCATGGGGCTGTCCCTGCAGGTCCTGGTAGGTGACGGTGA
>CAYSON010000301.1:3710-4845 GCA_964432635.1 uncultured Desulfopila sp. | reverse complement strand
ATCTACGAGCTACATGTTCGCGGCTTCACCAAGGGCAGGAGCGCCGGGACCGACCGTCCCGGCACCTTCCTCGGCATCATCGACAAGATCCCCCATCTCAAGGAGCTGGGCATCACCGCCGTCGAACTCATGCCGGTATGCGCCTTCGACGAGAACGACACCGTCTTCTCCGATCCCCAAAGCGGCCTCCCCCTGAAAAATTTCTGGGGCTACAACCCGCTCTCCTTTTTCTCGCTGCATGGCGGCTACGGTTCCGACCCGACACGGGCCACCAGCGAATTCAGAGAGATGGTGTGCGCCCTGCACCAGGCCGGTATCGAGGTCTATCTCGACATGGTCTTCAACCACAGCGGCGAAGGCGGCTATCACGGCACCACCTCGAGCTTTCGCGGCATCGACAACCCGGTCTATTACCTTCTCGACGGCAACCGCGACTATCTCAATTTCTCCGGCTGCGGCAATACCATGAACTGCAACCATCCGGTGGTGCGGGAATTGATCCTCTCCTCGCTGCGCTATTGGGTGACCGAGATGCATGTCGACGGTTTCCGCTTTGACCTCGCCTCAATCCTCGGCCGCGACCGCTCCGGCAACGTGCTCGCCAATCCGCCGATGATCGAGGTGATCGGTGAAGACCCGGTGCTGCGCGATACCAAGATGATCGCCGAGGCCTGGGATGCAGCCGGCCTCTACCAGGTCGGTTCCTTTGTCAGCGACTCGCGCTGGGCTGAATGGAACGGCCGCTTCCGCGACGATGTTCGCGCCTTTATGCGCGGCGACGGCAACAGCGTCAACCACCTCGCCACCCGCCTCGCCGGTAGCTCCGATCTCTATCAACTGGGAGGCCGCGGCCCGCTGTGCTCGATCAACTTCGTCACCAGCCACGACGGCTTCACCCTCGCCGATCTGGTCAGCTTTGATGACAAGCACAATCTCGCCAACGGCGAGGACAACCGCGACGGCGACAAGCACAACCTCAGTTGGAACAGCGGCCATGAAGGTCCCTGCTCCGACCCGCAGATCCTCGATCTGCGCTTGCGCCGCATGAGGACCTTCGCCGTTATCCTCCTTCTTTCCCAGGGGGTGCCGATGATCAGCGCCGGCGACGAGTTTGGGCACAGCCAGGGCGGCAATA
>CAYSON010000301.1:1557-3700 GCA_964432635.1 uncultured Desulfopila sp. | reverse complement strand
TGGTCGCTGCTTCACCGCAATCAAGGTTTTTTCCGCTTCGTCAGAAAGTTGGTGGCCCTGCGCAAGGCCCACGCGGTGTTTCGTCGCCACAGTTTCTTTGCCGTCGCAGGTGAGCTTGGACGCCACAAAGATTCCGCGGAGATCCGCTGGCAGTACCTCACCCCCGGGGAGACCGACTGGTCGCCGAGTTGCCACGGACTCGCCTTTTACCTCAAGGGGGAAGTGAACGAGCGGCGCAGCGGTGACTTCTTCGTCATGCTCAACGGCGACCGCACCCATTCCCTGCCCTTTCAACCGCCTCCGCCCGACCACGCTGAGCATCGCTGGCACCGTATCGTCGACAGTGCCGCCCTTTCGCCTGCAGACTTCCAGGCCTTGCCGACGGCACCACGACAGACGCAGCAGACCACCTATCTGCTGCCGCCCTTCGCCGCCGTAATTCTGCAATCAGCACCGGAGCAGTCCTAGCAGCGAAAAAACTTTGGCATGATCTTTGTGCTGTGCTACTCTATAATGACGCCTTACAGCAATAGCCGGCGTGTAACCGCCACCTTCCCTTTTCCCCGGAAACGACGATGACCAAACTCCTTCTTCTTGGCGATTCCCTGCTTGCCGAACATGACTGGCAGAAACGCCTCCCCTCTTACAAGATCGACAATCTGGCAGTGCCCGGCGCCCAGGCTGCCGACATCCTTGCCTCGCTGGCGATGATCAAGTCGCATGTTCAGGAAACTGACATCGTCGTACTGATGATCGGCACCAACGACCTCTTGCAAGACAACCACCTTTACCTGCAACAACTCAAACAGATGCTCATCGCCTTGAGCCACGACTATCCGGCTGCGGAAATCCTCGTCAACAGCCTGTTGCCCATGGAGCTACCGCATCTCCCCGACAACGCCGTATCGAGCCTCAACCATCACATCGAAGCCCTGACCATGCGCACCGGCTGCTGCTTTCTCGATCTGTACAAACGATTTCTCGGTGCGACCAAGCCGCTTTTTCAAGATGACGGTGTCCATCTCACCGCCGCCGGCTATGCCGTCTGGGAGCGGGCCCTGCTCGAGCACATTGCCTTTCTCATCGAGAATGACTAATCTTGGCGGAGGTTGAGCAGCCCAACATGACTGGGACCACCTGCAAACGCCATCTTTTTCATTGCCTGCCCCGGAGATCCTTGATGCAACCATATCGTCTGCTCTTGCTTTACCTCCTGCTCACCACCATCGCCCTTCCCGCCCTGGCCTCTGCCAAGCCACCGACGGCGGAGAACAGTGCCGACATCCTCGCGGGCAAAGTTGTCGAGACCATGAACAGCAGCGGCTACACCTATATGCTGGTGAGCAGCGGCGGCCTGCAACAATGGGTGGCCATCCCCGAGACCACCGTCGCCAAGGGCGACCGCATCCGCTACTTCCAGGGGATGACCATGAACGAATTCCACAGCAAGACCCTCAACAAGACCTTCGCCTCCATCCTCTTCTCGGCCGGCTTGGCGGAGACGGAGAAGACCGACAGCCCGGAGCAGGCGCCGGCGGCCGCCGGGGGCGGCTCCTTCGCCTCCGCCCTCAAGGCTGAACAGCAATCAACGCCGATAGTGGCGACGCCGGGAGCCGCCTCCGGTGGCAGCGTCGGCGCGGTGGTGCCTTTTGAGGAGATCGCCATTCCCAAGGCCGAAGGCAACAACGCCTATACCGTCGGCGAACTGTTTGCAAAGGCCAAGGAACTGCAGAACGGGAAAGTGCGGGTGCGCGGCAAGGTGGTCAAGGTCAGCACCGCCATCATGGGCCGAAACTGGGTACATCTTCAGGACGGCAGCGGTGACCCCCTCAGCAACAGCCATGATTTGGTCTTTACCGGAGAGATGGCCCCTGAGGTCGGGGCCATCGTGGTCATGGAAGGCGTACTCGCCGCCGACAAGGACTTTGGCGCCGGCTACTCCTACAAGGCCATCGTCGAGCAAGCAGCGATTTCCCACCCCTAACCTCCTCCCTGGGACGCCCCATGCACCTCCTCCTCGTCGGCCCCGGCGCCCTCGGCTGCCTGCTGGCAACCATCATCTCCAGAGGCATCGCCGCAACAGGCGACCGGCTGACCCTGCTCGACTATAACCCGCAACGCGCCGCCCAGCTGGCCGCCAACG
>CAYSON010000301.1:0-1547 GCA_964432635.1 uncultured Desulfopila sp. | reverse complement strand
CACTATGTGCGAGGAGACGAGGAACGGACGGTGCCAATCTTTGCCACCTCCGACCCACTGGCAGTGGCGCCGGTGGATGTGGTGGTGCTCTGTGTCAAATCCTATGATGTCGCCGCCAGTCTTGCGTCCTGCGCCCCCCTCCTGACGCAGCGGACCCTAGTGCTTTTCCTGCAAAACGGCATCGGCCACCTTGATGCCCATGACTCCCTCGGAGAGGCCTGTGCCGCCTTCGGCACCACCACCGAGGGGGCCACACTGCTCGCCCCCGGCCGGGTGCGCCATGCCGGCAGCGGCATCACCTCTCTCGGTTTTCTCGGGCAAAGTCCACCCCACATGCAGCAACTCCTCGAAAAAACCCGGGCAGTCTTCAGTGCCGGCAGCCTTGCGGTGCATGCCAGCGAGGCGGTCCTCGACCGCATTTGGGCCAAGCTGTTCATCAATGTCGGCATCAACGCCCTGACCGCCACCCTCGACTGCAAGAATGGCGAGTTGCTCACCCTGCCCGGAGCGGAGGCGCGGATGAAGCGCGCCGTGGCGGAGGCCAGGCAGGTGGCAGCGGCCGAGGGCATCGCGGTGGAGGACGACCCCTTTCTCGCCACCAAGGCGGTCTGCGCCGCGACCGCCGAGAATGTCTCGTCGATGCTGCAGGACGTGCGCAAGAACCGGCGCACCGAAATCGACGCCATCAACGGAGCCATCGTCGCCAAAGGCCTCAGCCACCGCATCAAAACCCCGGAAAACGCGCTGCTCTCTCGCCAGGTGAGGGAGATCGAGGCGCGATACGCTGCGACACGCTGAGGCAGAGGAGGACAGAGTATGGCCATTGCCATAGAAGAAATCGGCTTTGATTTCGACGGGGTCATCGCCGACACCGCCGCCGCCTTTATCGAATTGGCCTGCAGCAAACACGGCCACTGCGGTTTCAATCTACAGCAGATCACCGCTTTCGAGCTCGAGACCTGTCTCGACCTGCCGCGCACCCTGGTGAGCGACATCTTCACCGACATTCTCACCGATTCCCTGGCCACCGACCTGCAACCGATAGAAGGGGCGATGGAGGGTCTCAGCGATTTCACCCGGCGCGGCACGGTCACCATCATCACCGCCAGACCCTTGCGCCAGCCGGTGATCGACTGGCTCGACCGTTATCTGCCAACCCCAGTGTGCCGGCGTCTGCGGGTGGTGGCCACCGGCGATCATGACGACAAGCTGCGGCATATCCGCCGCTATGGTCTGAGATACTTCATTGATGACCGGGCCGAAACCTGCAAACAGCTGGCCCGTGAGGAGATCGTGCCCTTTGTCTTCAGCCAGCCGTGGAACCGCAGCGAGCACGGCTTGCAGACGGTGGCCGACTGGCGAGAGATCAGGGCGCTGATTGGCACTGGAGAAGTCGAGCGATGAGCCTTTGCCCTACATGCGGCGCCGCCGGCGGACAACCACGAAATCCCCTGCCGACAGTTGATATCATTATTGAAGTCGGAGAAGAAATCGTCTTGATAAAGAGAAAAAACCCGCCTTTAGGCTGGGCTCTACCCGGAGGCTTT
>CAYSON010000300.1:1045-4886 GCA_964432635.1 uncultured Desulfopila sp. | reverse complement strand
GGCGAACGGCGGAAAATATTCCGAAAATTTTACTGTGACGCTGGCAATGGTAAAAAAGTGAGGACCAAATATCAAGCCCTTTTTATTTAAGAGGAGGAGAGCGGTGGCAGTTCAGCTCTTATCCGAGGCTACCCCCATTGCTTTTTGCAGCTCCTGCAAGAGCGACTTGCGGGTATTTTCCGTTTGGTTGAGAAGAATGGCAAAGGGTACCAGCGTTTCGCCCCTGATGAAATAGCCGGCGAAACAATAGACCCCGGTAAGGGTGCCGCTCTTGAGAGGGATGTTGTCCTTTTCGCTGAGCAGGCCAGCATAGGGTTTGAATTTTTCCAGGATAGGTATGAAGGCGGCGGCACTGATCAGATTGTGGCGCGACAGGCCGGAGCCTTCCCGGATCACCAGCTGTTGTTCTCCGAGATGCAGGGTGGTGGCGGCATAGGAGGACAAGGCCTTGCGCCCCTTTTCCCAGGTGGCGGGATGGCCGAACCTGTCGGCGCCTACCGCCAGAAAGAGCTGATTAGCAATAAAATTATTGGAATATTTGAGGCAGTCGTGCACCATCTCCGCCAGGGTCATCGGACTTTGATGCACCAGAATGGGGCGGAGTCCGGCAGGGGAGTGCTGTTTCTGCCAGGGGCCGGTGACGTCGATTCCAGCTGCCCGTAGCTGAGCGGTGAACAACTCGGCAACATAGCGCAGCTGCGCTGGTTTTTCAGAGGACGCGGCGAGGCTGGCGACGTTCTGGCGATAGCTGCCTGGGGACAGTCCGATGGCCATTTGCCGCATCATGGGGAGAAAAGGGGTCTGGCCCTCGACGGTGCTGACCTTGCCCTTCTTGCCCACGGTCAACATCACCGCATTGAAGTTTACCGCCAGGGCGCCGTTGGGGGCGTCGTAGCTATAACTCGAATTTTCTTCACTGGCCGTTTCTTCGCCGAGTGCGAAGGCGCTGTCGTCGAGGCGGATGGAGGTCAGCCGTCGAACTCCCATGGCTGCCAAGGTCTTGGCGATGGACAGCACTACCTCCGAGGTCAGGAGGGGATCGCCGTAACCCTTGATATAGAGGACATCGCCGCGGTCGAGAAAAAAGTGGGTTGCGAAGCGGTGGTCGGCACCGAGCTGCTCCAGGGCGACGAGACAGGTGAGGATCTTGATGGTCGAGGCGGGAACAAAGAGTTCATGTTCCCGATAGCGGTGGTTGCCGCTGCCGTCGTCGACGATATAGCCGCCGTTGATCAACAGGGGGGCAACCCCTGCTCCAGGCTGAGGTTCGGCCCGGAGTTGGGGGGGGGAAACAAGTACCGAGACCGACAGCAACCAGCACATCAACATGGCAAGTTTGCCGAGGGTGGTGACCGGGAAATGATGTGTGGCGGCCATGGACCGGTCTTTGTCGTCGCGCTTACTCATCGTCCACAGCCTGCCAGGCTGTTTTCAGGATGCGTACCGCCACCGCCACGTCTTCGCCGAGGTCAAGAATGGAGGTCAGCGCCTCCAGGGGTTTGATTCCCGGGGTGGCGCTCATCGACAGTAACTGCAAGTCGACGCTGCTTGGACCGCTTTGCACCAGCGAGATGATCAGTGGTCGGATGTCTATTTGCCCGGTTTTCCCTTTCCGGGTTTTGGCCACGGTAAAGCTGGGTTGGCTGAAAAAGGTGGCGATCCTTTCTTTATCAACCGCGTTCAAGTGCCGGGGCAGAGTCAGGGAATAGGTGGTGCTCAACCGCTGCGGCACCTTGCCGGAATGGGGTGCGATCGTGGTGACCTTCAGGCCGGGAACGAGCTTGTCGTTCAAGGCTGTCACAGTGGCACTGCAGTCACCTAAGGGGGCAGGAAGGTCCATGATGAAGTACTCCGCCAGGCTTTCGGTTCCGGAGGCGAGGGCCGGGCCAAAAGAGATCTTCGGTACGGGGTGGAATCCTTGGCTGAAATGGGTGTTGATGCCAGCGCGGCGCAAGGTTCTGAGAATGGCCTGAAGCAGCTCGAGGTGGCCGAGAAGGCTGATGCCGCCAATACGTTGGTAGTGTACCATATAGCGGAAGTGCTGGGGAGAGGGTGGGGCCAAGGCTGTGGCGTCGGGCGGAATCAACTGCGAAGCGGTGCCGGGCTGGCCTTTACGGGTGCAGACCACCGGTTGCAGGCGTTTAAAATCGCAGAGGCCGCATTTCTGGCAGGCGTGGTAGCGACAATCCGGGGTGTACTCGCCGCTGGACGATTTCTCCAGTTCGGCGCGTAAAAATTCGTCGCTGACGCCGGTCGACAAGTGCGACCAGGGGAGGAGGCTGTCCGGGTCGCGGCGGAGGAGATAGGTTTCCAGGGATATCCCGCTCTGCTGCGCCGCCCGTTGCCACCGCTCCAAGGAAAAGTGCTCGTCCCAGCCGTCGAGGCGGGCCCCGTCTTGCCAGGCGGCAACCAGCAAGGGTGCCAATCGTCTGTCGCCGCGGGAGAAAACGCCTTCGAGGAGGCTCTGTTGGGGGCTGTGGTAGCGGAGGTTGCAGCCCTTGCTGGGCAACAGTCTTTTGAGCAGCTG
This sequence comes from uncultured Desulfopila sp., assembly GCA_964432635.1. GTDB lineage: Bacteria > Desulfobacterota > Desulfobulbia > Desulfobulbales > Desulfocapsaceae > Desulforhopalus_A. The sequence continues at coordinate 2,359 of CAYSON010000300.1, read as the reverse complement.
GATGCGCCGCATGCTCTCCTCCAGGGGAATTTGTTCCGCCCATTGGAAAGGTGTATGCGGTTTAGGCACGAAAGTGCCGATGCTAACGGTGATCTGGCGCTTGCCGCGGCCACCGCTTTTTCCCCGGCTGGAAAGGATTTTCTTGGCCAGATCGGCGATGGCGGCCAGATCGTCGTCGTTTTCGCCCGGCAGGCCGATCATAAAATAGAGTTTGATCGACAGCCAACCGGCAGCAAAGGCGTCGTCGCAGGCGGTGAGCAACTCCTCCTCGCTGATACCCTTGTTGATGGCCCGGCGCAGTCTTTCGCTGCCAGCCTCGGGGGCAAGGGTAAAACCGGTTTTGCGCACTCGCTTGATCTGTTCCATGAGTTCGGCGGTCAGGGTGCCGACCCGTAGTGACGGCATGGCCACGGCAATGCGTTGCGGCGCGAAGGTATTCATCAGCTGTGGCAGAACCTGGTCAAGACAGCTGTAGTCTCCGGTGGACAGCGACAACAAAGCCACCTCCTCGAAACCGGAGTCAGCGATGCCGCTGGTCGCTAGGTCGACAATCTCCTCGACCGTTCGCTCCCGCACTGGGCGATAGGTGATGCCTGCCTGACAGAAGCGGCAGCCACGGGTACAGCCGCGGGCGATCTCGATGCCAAGCCGGTCGTGAACGATCTTGGCGTTGGGGACCAGTGGATGCTTGAGGTGGCTGACGGCTTTGAGGTCGGCGACGACGCAGCGGCGTACAGGGACAGTGGCTGGCGGGTGACTGTGCATGGCGACGATGTTGCCAGCTACGTTCAGATCGGGAACGAACAGGGACGGGACATAGACGCCTTCTATGCCGCTCAAATCGGCGAGGATTTTGTCCTTGGTGGCTCCAACAGCTTTACCTGCGGCAATGACGCGGCCGATCTCGAGGATTGCTTCCTCGCCGTCGCCAAGGAGGATGGCGTCGAAAAAGGGTGCCACCGGCTCGGGGTTGAACGCCCCGGCACCTCCACCGAGTACGAGAGGCAGGTCGTCGCCTCGCTCGGCGGCTAAAAAGGGGATGCCGGCCAGATCGAGAACGGTGAGGATGTTGCCGTAGCAAAGCTCGTAGGGTAGCGTGATGCCAAGGACGTCGAAGCTGTCAAGAGGGCGCGCCGACTCCAAACTGGTCAAGGGCAGGCCCCGCTGGCGCAGGATGGTTTCGACGTCGATATCCGGGCAATAGCAGCGTTCGGCGGCGAACGCCTCCTGCTCGTTGAGCAGGTGATAAAGGATCTGCAACCCGTGATGCGACATGCCGATCTCGTAGAGATCTGGAAAGACCAGACAGAAAGA
>CAYSON010000300.1:0-1020 GCA_964432635.1 uncultured Desulfopila sp. | reverse complement strand
CTGGTTTAGTGATGGATGAAAGATAGGCGTGGTTTGTCATGGGAATCCTTGCTGGGGGGCCTCGGTTTTGTGGCCGGAAAAGGGACGGTGCCGGAGCGCGCCGGCTCTGATCACGCTCCACCATTTACTGAAATTTGGTTGACTTTTCAAGACAGGATGAGGTAATCAAGAGATCGATGCGGGCATCCCGTGATAAACACTGGTTATACAACAAAAAAAAGGTGGGCCTGATGAAAGGGTTGAAGGGCGTTTTATCTGCCGTGGCCTTATTGGCGGCCATGGTCCTGACAACGGTGGCGGCGCCATCGGCGACGATCGAAACGATTTCCCACACCCTCGCCGGCGAAGGCAAGGAGAGGGTGATCTTTACCCTGAACGAACCCATGGTGCCGAAGATATTCACCATCAAAGGGGACAACCCCCGGCTGGTTATCGATTTTCCTGGAACCACCTACAAAGGCAAGGGAACTGTCACCCTATCCGATGGCAAGCTCGCCACGGCCATCCGCGTCGGGGTGCACCAGGAACCGGAGCAAAAGGTTCGGGTGGCCGTTGATCTTGCCAAGGACACGGTGGTGGAACACGCTCGTCTGCCGGGTGAAACCGACAACGTTCTGATCATCGAACTCGCCGGAAAGCTCAATGTGGAGGGCAAGAATGAGCCCCCGACCAAGGTGGAGAAGGTGGCGGCAGCGCCGGTTGCCCCAACACCTGAAAAGGCCGTGAGCGCCGTGCCGGTCGAGGAGGAACCTTTGCCGCCGCCGACGCCCAAGGCTGGAAAGCAGGTGGCGGCAGCCGGCTCGAGTGGGGCGCTTGCGGTCCCTCCATCGGGCAAGCCTCGCGTGCTCAACATCTCCTTCGACGATTCCTCGGCCAAGGGTGAGATGGTGCTCTTTCATCTCAGCGGCTTTCACCCGCCCTCGGTATCGGCGGGGGAAAAAGACAATCCCCGGGTCTTCTGCGATTTTATGGGAATGGAAATGGACAAGGGTGTTGAGGAGACAATTACCGCCAAAGGGA
>CAYSON010000299.1:0-4907 GCA_964432635.1 uncultured Desulfopila sp. | reverse complement strand
AAGGATGAATAATTCTGTTATTGACCCAATACTAGCTTAAGAGGAAGAGGAAGATGTCAGTTCCAAAATTACAACAATTATCGAAAAGCGTAGTGCAGGGACCATCCTTGGCGACAGGAGCGATACCTACCAGGGACTGGATGGATGTCCCGGTGGTCTTCAAGGCCGGGAACTATGCCTACCCGGCCAAGAAAGAAAAGGTCGAGTACCTCAACAGCCAGAAGGGACTGAGCTTTCCCAATGCACGGGACTGGTCGCCGGAGGATGAGGACTGGAAACTTCCGGAGGGGTGGCAGGACATCATTCTTCGAGGACTCAAGGAGCGCCTGGAAAAGTTCCGCTCCTTGAAGATCTTTATGGATTGTTGCGTGCGCTGCGGCGCCTGCGCCGATAAATGCCACTTTTTCCTCGGCACCGGCGATCCCAAGAACATGCCGGTGCTGCGCGCCGAGTTGTTACGTTCGGTGTACCGCAACGACTTCACCCTGGCCGGAAAAGTCCTCGGCAAGATGGCCGGAGCACGTGAGATGACGGTGGGGGTGCTCAAGGAGTGGTTCATGTACTCCTATCAGTGCACCGAATGTCGTCGCTGCTCGGTGTTCTGCCCCTACGGTATCGACACCGCCGAAATCACCATGATGCTCAGGGAGTTGCTGCATCTGGTCGGTATCGGCATCAACTGGATTCTCGAGCCGGCGTCCAACTCCAACCGCACCGGCAATCACATGGGCTTGCAACCCCACACCTTCAAGGACAACGTTGAGTTTCTCGTCGACGACGTCGAGAACCTCACCGGTGTAAGACCGAACGTCTCCTTTAACCGCAAGGGTGCCGAGATTCTCTTCATCACCCCCTCTGCCGACGTCTTTGCCGAACCCGGTCTCTACACTGCCATGGGCTATCTCATCCTCTTTGAGGCCATTGGGCTTGACTATACCTGGTCGACCTATGCCTCTGAGGGCGGTAACTTCGGTCTCTTCACCAACAATGAGACAATGAAGAAACTCAATGCCAAGATGTACGCCGAGGCCAAGCGCCTCGGAGTCAAGTACATTATCGGCGGCGAGTGTGGCCATATGTGGCGTGTCGTCCACCAGTACATGGACACCATGAACGGCCCCGCCGATTTCCTTGAGTTGCCCAAGTCACCGATCACCGGCACCGTTTTTGATAATGCCGCCTCCTCGAAGATGGTGCATATCAGCGAGTTCACCGCCGACTTGATCAAAAATGGCAAGCTTAAGCTCGACAAGAGCCGCAACAGCCATGTCAAGGCGACGTTCCACGACTCCTGCAACACCTCCCGGGCCATGGGGCTACTGGACGAGCCGCGCTATATTCTCGACCATGTCGTCGACTGGGTGGAGATGCCGGAAAATACCATCCGTGAACAGACCTTCTGTTGCGGTTCCGGTACCGGGCTCAATACCGACGAGATCATGGAACTGCGCATGCGTTCTGGGCTACCGCGTGCCAACGCTGTCAAGTATGTGCATGAGAAACATGATGTCAACATGCTCTCCTGTGTCTGCGCCATCGATCGCGCTACCTTGACCTCGTTGATGAATTACTGGACTCCGGAGGTCAAAGTTTGCGGCCTCAGCGAGCTGGTTGCCAACGCTATTGTTCAGGAAGGCGAAACCCGCGGCGAACTTGACGAAGGTCTCCGTACCTTACTCTAGACCATATGGAACCGAATAGAGGAGTAACTCATGTACAATAAGACAACAATAATTCCAGGGCTGGTGATCTTTGTCCTGTTGATAACGTTCCCGGTATGGTTCAACGCCTTCTCGACGGCAAGCACGGTGCCCAAGCTTGAACTGCCACCGGGCGGACAGAAGGAATGTGTCGCCTCCGCCACCGAAATGCGAGCCAAACACATGGTATTGCTCAACCAGTGGCGAGATGACGTCTTACGCAACGGCAACAAGACGGCCGTCGTCGTCAGCGGCAAAGAATATCGTAAAGGACTGCAGACCGCCTGTATGGAATGTCACACGAACAAGGAAAAGTTTTGTGACAGCTGCCACACCTATAGCTCCGTACAAGTCTATTGCTGGGATTGCCACTTAACACCGAGCGTTGCGGCGGCGAAGAAGGAGACACACTAATGGATAAGCAAAGAAGAACCTTTTTGAAACTCGCCGGGGCAACTGCTCTGGCTGGCCTCAGCGCCCCGGTGGTCGTCAATCTCAACGCGACGCCGGCGCAGGCCGCAGCCGCCCCAGCTCATGGCGAGGAGAAACGGCAGGGCATGCGTCTGGGTATGGTTATCGATATGCGTAAGCTTTATGGGCGACCGGATCTTCTCGACAAGGTCACTGCCGTTTGCCACAAGGTGCACAATGTCCCGAAGATCGACAGCCCTAAAAACGAGATAAAGTGGATATGGCGGACACCCTATGCCAACGCTTTTATCGATCAGTCAATCAATCATGCCTCCAAGGTAACCCGGGAAAATGATTTTTTGGTGCTCTGCAATCACTGTGACCAACCACCTTGTGTGCGCGTCTGTCCGACCAAGGCCACCTTTGTTGAAAAGAAGACCGGAATCGTCGCCATGGACTATCATCGTTGCATCGGCTGTCGCTTCTGCATGATGGGCTGTCCCTATGGCGCGCGGAGTTTCAACTGGATGGATCCGCTGCCTCTGCTGAAAAGTGTTAATCCCAATTTTCCGGCGAGGATGCGCGGCGTGGTCGAAAAGTGCAATTTCTGCGGCGAACGTCTAGCCTTGGGAAAGGAACCGGCCTGTGTCGAGGCGGTCAAGGAAGTGGGGGCAATTGTCTTCGGCGATCTCAACGACCCCAAGTCGGAGATTTGCAAGATCCTCGACAAGGAACACACCATCCAGCGCAACGCCGTTCTGGGAACCAAACCGTCAGTTTTTTACATAGTGTGAGGACATCATGATCGAGAAAGCGTTAAAAGGAAACTCCAACTACTGGATGTGGCTGGCATTTCTCAGTGCATTCATCGCGGTCGGAGGTATTTGTTATCTCCGCCAGTTCCTCTACGGCATGCATCTCACCGGCATGGGGCGAGATCTGTCGTGGGGGTTGTATATCTCACAATTTACCTTCCTGGTTGGCGTCGCCGCCGGGGGATTGATGCTGGTTCTTCCCTATTATATTCATAATTATAAGGAGTTCGGAAGGATCACCATCTTAGGCGAATTTCTCGCCATCGCCGCTATCGTTATGTGTCTGATGTTCATCATGGCCGATATCGGGCAGCCGCTGCGCGGACTCAACATGATCTTCCATCCGACACCCAACTCCATGCTGTTCTGGGATATGGTGGTTTTGCTTGGTTACCTCAGTCTCAACGTCATCTGCGCCTGGGTCATCCTCACCGCCGAGCGCAAGCAGGTCAAACCGCCGAAGTGGGTTTATCTGTTTGTCTATCTTTCCCTACCGTTTGCCGTTTCCATCCATACCGTTACCGCCATGCTCTACTGCGGTCTTCCCGGGCGTCACTTCTGGCTGACGGCAATCACCGCGCCACGCTTTCTTGCCTCGGCTTTTGCCGCTGGCCCTGCCCTGATCGTCATCGCCTGCCTGGTCATGAAACGAATCGCCAATTTTGATGCCGGTAAAGAGGCGATCAACAAATTGACGACCATCATCATGTACGCGGCGATTATCAACGCCTTCTTCGTTGGTTTGGAGTTTTTTGTCGGGTATTATTCGAATATCCCCGGGCACAAGCATTCCCTCGAGTATCTCTTCTTCGGCCTGGAGCATCATGGCCATGTCTATAACAATCTGGTGCCCTTTATGTGGACTTCGGTGATCTTCTGCTTCGGTTCCCTTGGCCTTTTTGCCTACATGAAAATCACCAAGATGTACAATGACCTGATGGTCGGCATCGGCTGTCTGATGATTTTCATTGCCCTGTGGCTCGACAAGGGTCTGGGCTTTGTCATGGGTGGACTGGCCATCAATCCCCTGGACGAAGTGGTTGAATACTATCCCAACATCAACGAGATCGGCATCACTCTGGGAATCTGGGCCACAGGTTTCCTCCTGGTGACCATTCTTTACAAGATCGCAGTGAAAGTGGAACATGAGGTCGAAGGTCACTAAACCCTTTCCTGGCCATGACTGAAAAAGGCCCCCGACTTGTCGGGGGCCTTTTTTTTTGTTACAAAGGGAGGATAAACCAGCAGGAAAGCCAGATCAACTGCCGAGAAGGAAGAGGTCTTGCCCAGAAAGCGCGTTCTCATCGTCTATTATTCCTATACTCAGCAAACCAAGACGCAGTTGAAGAAGCTCGTTTCCGGTTTAGAGAGTTGGAATATCGAGGTGGTACTCGAACGACTCGAGCCTTATGCTCCCTACGAGTTCCCATTTCGCAGCAACTGGCGTCTGGCGATGGTGATGGTCGGCACATTTTTCTGCCGAACCATGACCATTCGTCCGCTTTCCGCGAAGTGCCAAGGCTGGTGGGATTGCCTCATCGTTGCCGGCCCAACCTGGTCCTATAATCCCAGTGGACCGGTGCTCAATTTTCTCCGGCGTTATGGTCAGACGCTCTGCTCCGGCAAGCTTGTGGTGCCCCTCATCTCCTGCCGTTCCTATTGGCGTTGGCATTATTTTTTCCTGCGCCAGAAGTTGCTGAGGTACGGTTGTACGGTGGGCAAACCCATTGTTTACATGCACCCGCACAGAGAACCCTGGCGGTTTCTTGGGCTATTGCTGCAGCTGCGCGGCAAGGTGGTACCTCGACAGTATTCTTGGTGGAAAAAACGTTATCCCGCCTATGGCCACAGCTGGGAACAAGGGGAGCAGGCGCTGCGCACTGGAAAAGATCTTGGTGCCTGGTTGTGTGGTGAAGACGTCAGCTACTGGACCTGATGAGCCGGTCTTATGGCCACTGACCGGCAAGGTAGAGAGTGGAGT
>CAYSON010000298.1:0-4917 GCA_964432635.1 uncultured Desulfopila sp. | reverse complement strand
ACCGCCGAGGTCTTCGCTAGCCGCCACAGCTGGTCTGCGCCGAATAACTGTGGTTTTGCGACGAACAACACTATCTTTGCCGGCAGTATCAGCCGGAACTCGTCTTTCCAGCTTCTCGCTGACCACCGCTCGCCGCAGAGCGCTACGGATACGTTCCGCTGTTTCATCGTCGACAGAAGAACTGTGGCCTTTGATATCAAAGCCCAACTCCACCAGCTTGTCGGCCAACTCCTTGCCGCTCATTCCAGCCTCTTTGGCCAACTCATACACCCTGATTCTGCTCATCCCTGACTCCCGTATTGCTTCGCGATTGTACCCTCACCCGAGGAATCCCTTCAACCAGCCGTTCCCATCCATCAGCGGGTGATAACGTTACCGATAGTATTTATTTCAGGCGAAACGCTCTTTTCCATCTTCCCGTCTTTTCGAGCAAGCTCTTGCGGCAAGAGGGACGACGGCAACAGTAGGCCCCCCGGCCCGTCTCCGTCTGTCGCAGATCTTCCTGAGGCTTTTCCCCTCGCCACACGAAACGGCACAGGGCCCTCTTCTCGTCTTTTACGCCACAGACGATACAGGTGCGCGTTATCTTAGCCCCTGTCAACAAAGGAAAAGAAAGGTTATGGCCTATATCCATAACGGAGTTCTATTGACGTTCTCCGTCGCCCCCGCCACCCTCTTCGCCAAGCGAAGGCTCGGTGGAGTCAACCTTTGATGCTTCTCTCGTCGGAGCGTTTTCGACGCCTCCGAGTTTCTTGCCCTCCTCGATCAAGGCGGCCGCCGAGTCCTCGTCAAGAGCGCGGATGACCATCAGCTCCTCAACGCTCTTACCGGCGAGTTCCTTGGCCGAACCGACACCTTTGCTCAACAGTTGATCAGCCAAGGTCTCGTCAACACCATGCAGATTCAGCAGCGACTGATAACCTGGATCGGAGAGGTTGGCGTAGCGTTGCTCGCTTTTAACATCGATACGCCAGCCGATAAGCTTCGCCGCAAGACGTACATTTTGTCCCTGCCGGCCGATGGCCAGAGAGAGTTGGTCATTGGGAACGACCACCAGCAGCGATCGGTTTTCCTCATCGGCCATGACCATACTGACATGGGCGGGCGCCAGGGCATTATAGACGTATTTCGCCGGATCTGGGCTCCAGGTGACGATATCGATTCGCTCGCCCTGCAGTTCCTGTACCACATTCTGTACCCGCGAGCCTTTCATGCCAACGCAGGCACCAACCGGATCAACATCGCTCTCCGAGGAGCTGACGGCGATCTTGGCGCGAAACCCGGGCTCACGACTGACCCCCATGACGCGGACGATACCCTCGGCCATCTCCGGAACTTCCATCTGGAACAGTTTCGCCAAAAACTCGTCACAGGTACGCGATAGGATGAGCTGCGAATCCCGGCTGGTCTGCCGCACCTCTCTGAGATAGGCCCTGATGCGATCGCCCTGTTTGAAGGAGCGCTTGGCGATCTGTTGGTCCTTGGGCAGGATGGCGTCGGTGCGACCAAGATTGACGATCATATTGCCGCGCTCGAAGCGCTGGACGATACCGCTCACCACCTCGCCGACCCGATCCTTGAACATGTCGTAGATGACATCGCGCTCGGCATCCTTCATTTTGTGGATGATCACCTGCTTGGCCGATTGCGCCGCGATTCTCCCCAGATCGCTGACATCCTCCATCTTCTCGCCGAGTTCGTCGCCGATCTGCACCTCGGGATCAAGCTTCAGTGCCTCGACAAGAGAGATATCGGTCTGATCGTCGACCACTTCTTCGACAACGTTGCGAAACTGAAAGACCTCGACTTCACCAAACTCTTCGTTATAGCGAACTTCGATCTCACGACGATTGCCGAATTTTTTCCTGGCGGCGGATTGCACGGCCTCTTCGATGGCCTCGATCAGCAAGCTCTTGTCAAAGCCGCGGTCCCGACTGATCTGGTCGATAATCCGTTTCAAATCTGAAAGCATTGGTTCTCCCCGTAAATAAAACTTTCCTCTCCGCCAAGGCGGAGGGTCGTGCTGCCGACAACCAGCCAGTTACTTACCCAACTCAAATGACTAACCTGGCTTTACTGATCATGTCCATGGTCAAGCGCACCGCCTTCCCATCCGTACCCTGGATTGCCACAGAATCGCCGGAGACCTCTGCAATGATTCCCTCGAAGACCTTGCGGCCATCGAGCTCGGCATGCACCCTGACCTTGGCCTTCTTGCCGCGAAAGCGGGTAAATTCGGCGAGGGATCGCAGGGGACGCTCTAGCCCTGGTGAAGATACCTCCAGGTGGTATGGGTGGGTGATACAGTCTTCTATATCAAGATAAGTTCCGAGTTCACGACTAACACCGCTGCAGTCGTCTAGACTTATCCCTCGCTCAGCATCGATCAACACCCGCAGTACCCAGCCATGACCCTCACGCCTAAACTGCAGGTCGAAAAGCTCCAAATCCATGGTGGGCAGTACGGTCTCTAAAAAGCTGCGCACCTTGTTAGTGACAAACTCGCTCATCGGCTCAAACCTTACCCCGTCGGCCGTACGGCCATACTATAATCACCTGCAAGTCCTACCCGCAGACATAAAAAAAAGCGGGCAGAGCCCACTTCCGAAAGCCGTCCCGCTACAAACAAAAAGAGGAGGTATTCCAGCCGATGAATCCTTTATGAACAAGAAAACGGCCAAGACGGTTCCTGCCCATAAGCAATTAACCCTCCAACCGCAAAGCATATCATCCGGCCGTTAAATTAACCACAGGACCACTAGCATGTCAAGCCAAAAGTCCAGATTTTGCTTTGTTTACGGCACATCGCACCATTCTGCCTCATGGTCGGCGACGACGACTTACGGTAAAATCTGTTTGACAAACCACGTTTGCGTCTTTACTTAATCGACAGTTGCGAGTAGGTTCGCACTTCTTCTCTCCGCTGCCGGATGTGTGACCGATCAGATTTTGCCTTTGGGTTTGTTTATCGACACGCTCAGCGAGACAAGACCCCCGGGGACTGCCGCACAGCCTTGCAAACGCCACTATCCGATTGGAAACCGCTCCTTCTCAACCGCCGACTTCAACCGTGTTCATGCCTGAAAAAATCCTCATCATCGCCGAAAAGCCGAGCGTCGCTTCCGACTTGGTAAAGATCCTGCCGGGAAGGTTTGTCAAAGAAAAGACTCATTACGAAAGTGACACGCACGTCGTCTCTTTCGCCATCGGCCACCTGGTTTCCATCTGTTTCCCGGAAGAGATTGATCCTGCCTATCAAAAATGGGACATGGCTCATCTGCCGATTCTTCCCGAGTCTTTTCCCCTCAAGGGTCTCGACGGCACCAAAAGTCAACTCAACGTGCTACAGCGACTCATTCGCCGCAAGGACATCAAGCTCATCATCAATGCCTGCGACGCCGGCCGCGAAGGCGAACTGATTTTTAAATATATTATAAAATACGTGTGGAACACTTCGGTAGCCGAGAAGACGTTCAAAAGGCTTTGGCTGCAATCGATGACCGCCGACTCGATCCGCTCCGCCTTGTCCGCTCTGCGCGACAACAGCGAGATGTTGCCCCTTGAGGACGCTGCCCTCTGCCGCTCAGAATCGGATTGGTTGATCGGTATCAACGCCACCCGCGCCCTCACCAGTTACAATTCACGCAAGGGGGGATTTTTCTTGACCCCATGCGGTCGCGTGCAAACACCGACCTTGTCGCTGATGGTCAAAAGGGAGAGGTCGCGCCTCGACTTCGTGGCCAAACCGTTCTGGAATCTGCAGGCCACCTTTGCCTGTGGACTCTCCCAGTATCAGGGCAAGTGGGTCGATCCTCAATTCGCCCGCGAAAGCGGTGCCACCACGGAGCGGGCCGATCGCCTCTGGGACAAGGAGCAAGCCGAGGCGATTCTCGCCAAATGCCGAGGCCATGCGGCGGAGGTCGAGGAGCACAGCAAAAAGAGCACTCAGGGCGCCCCTCCCCTCTTTGACCTTACTCTTTTACAGCGCGAGGCCAATTCACGCTTCGGCCTCTCCGCCAAGAATACCTTGTCGCTGGCCCAGGCCCTTTACGAGAAGCACAAGGTCCTCACCTATCCCCGTACCGACAGCAAGCATCTGCCCGAGGATTATCTCGACACCACCAAAGAAATCATGCAGCGCCTGGCGGGTGGAGATTTCGGGACCTTTGCCGGGGAGGCTCTGGCCAAGAACTATATTCGCCCCGATAAACGCATTTTTAATAATACCAAGATTTCCGACCATCACGCCATCATCCCGACTATCTTATTGCCGACCCGTCTCAATGAGTTCGAGGCCAAGATATATGCCATGGTGGTGCAACGATTTATCGCGGTGTTCTTCCCTCCCGCGGTGTTCCTCAACACCAGACGGACCTCCCTGGTGCAAGAGGAAACCTTCCTCACCGAAGGCAAAATCCTCCTCGATGCAGGCTGGAAGAAGGTTTATGGTACCGCCACCGGCGATGACGCAGAGCGCAACCTCGACCCTCTACCGACAGAAGCCGAGGTGCACTGTGTGGAGATCGACCTTTCCGAAAACGAGACCACCCCGCCCCCTCGCTACAACGAGGCAACCCTGCTCTCGGCCATGGAAAACTCAGACAAGTTGGTGGAGGACGAGGAACTGGCTGAGGCCATGAAGGAGCGTGGCCTAAGCACTCCAGCGACCCGTGCCGCCATTATCGAGAAACTGATCAAGGAAAAGTACCTGGTTCGGGAAGGCAAGGAATTGGCGCCTACCGGCAAGGCATTCGAGTTGCTTGCCTTACTCGAGGCCATGAACATTGATGTTCTGGCATCACCGGAAATGACCGGCGAATGGGAGTTCAAACTCAACCGCATGCTCAAGGGTCAATTCACCCGAGACCAGTTCATGGCGGAAATCCGCTCCACCACAAGGCACATTATTGACAAGAC
>CAYSON010000297.1:0-4921 GCA_964432635.1 uncultured Desulfopila sp. | reverse complement strand
CCGGCCGGGTCAAGGTCTTGCTGGTGCTGGTAACCTCCCTGCTGCTCTATCCGGTCATGGCCAAGGACATCCCCCAGGTAAGCTTTGTCCCCCTGGCCATCTTTCTGCTGGTTAGCTCCGAGGTTCTGATCGGTATGTTGCTGGCCTTGACGGCCCGCCTCATCTTTACTGCCGTTGAGTTCGGCGCCTCGGTGGTCGGGTTTCAGATGGGTTTTGCCTCGGCCAACGTCTACGACCCGCAGAGTGAACGGCAGGTGGAACTCATTTCACAATTCCAGAATGTTTTCGCCATTCTTGTTTTCCTCGCCATTGACGGCCACCATATCTTTCTCCGCGCCGTTGTTCACTCCTATCAGCTACTGCCGCCCGGACAGTTCGATGTCACCGGCGAGGCCATCCCCTATCTTATGAAGCTTGCCTCGCACATGTTCGTCATCGGGGTGCAGTTCAGCGCTCCGGTATTGGCGGTATTGCTTTTTTCCGGCCTCATTCTCGGTATCCTCGCCCGGGTCTTTCCCCAACTGAACGTCTTTCTCCTCTCCTTTCCTCTCAATATCGCCATCGGGTTCGTTGTCATCGCTTTGACACTCAACATGATATCGATACTGATTCGACGAGAATTTGACACGCTGCCGGAACGAATAGCTACTCTGCTCACCTACCTCGCCCCGTAACCCCGCAGCCAGCAGTCAAGCGGCGCGAATCTTGCACTCAAAGTAACGACCCACGCCGTCCTCCACAGGGAATGGCGCAACCTGCCGAAAATCGCTACCTCGCTTGTCATCACGTCATAGACCATGGCCGAAGAAAGCCCCGCCGGGGGAGAACGCACCGAAGACCCGACCAGCAAACGCCGCGAGGATTTTCGTAACAAGGGGCAGGTGGCGCAAAGCCGCGAGGTGCAGACCGCTGCCCTGCTCACCATCGGCTTGCTTTTCTGGTTGATGTATCTTCCGGTTTTTTGGAGCTCGCTGACGGCGATGCTCTACGCCCTTTGGCAGGCCTCAGGTGAGTTCACCATCACCGCCACCTCGGTGATTTCGCTTACCGCCTTGCTGCTCGAAAAAGTCGGTCTGATGCTGGCCCCGCTCTTTCTCCTGGTGATGGTCGTCTCGTTTTTTTCAAGTTTCTTTCAGTTCGGCTGGCTACTCACCGCTAAACCGTTGATTCCCGACTTTGCCAAGCTTGATCCCATCGCCGGCATGGGTCGCCTTTTCTCCAAGCGCTCCTTGATCGAACTTTTAAAATCACTGCTTAAAGTCATTCTCATCGGCTGGGTCTCCTACTCCACCGTCCTTGATCACTTCGAGGAAGCGCTTATACTCGTCGACACCGACATCACCACCACCCTGCGTTTTCTCGCCCGGGTTTCCGCGCTGATCATGGCCAAGATCTGCGCCATCCTCATTCTGCTCGCCTTTCTCGACTACCTCTACGTGCGCTGGGAGATGGAGGAAAAGATGATGATGACCAAACAAGAGCTCAAGGAGGAGTTCAAGGAAAGCGAGGGCGATCCTCATATCAAGGCGCAGATCCGCGCCATTCAACAGGAGATGGCACGTAAGCGGATGATGGCCGAGGTGCCCAAGGCCGACGTGGTGGTCACCAACCCGACCCATTTTGCGGTGGCGCTGCGCTATCAGGCGGGAGAAATGGACGCTCCCCGGGTGGTGGCCAAAGGGGCCGACTATGTCGCCCAGAAGATCCGCGCCATCGCCGAAGAACACCACGTGCCCATCGTCGAGAACCCGCCCGTGGCGCGGTTATTGCATAAACTCGACCTAGGAGCCTCCATTCCCGAGCATCTCTTCAAGGCCATCGCCGAGATCCTCGCCCACGTCTATTCGCTGAAAGGCAAAGAACGCTGATGGAACTGACCACCATCCAGAACACCCTGACCAACTACGATTACAAGCAGCTGCTTGGCCGCAGTGATGTGATGGCTGCCATCGGTCTGGTCGCCATTCTGATGATGATGATCATTCCCCTGCCACCTCTGGTGCTTGATCTCTTTCTCACCATGAGCATTACCATCGCCCTGCTCATTCTCATCCTCAGCCTGTATACGGTCAAGGCCACCGATTTCTCCATCTTTCCCTCGCTCTTGCTGGTCACCACCATGTTCCGCCTTTCCCTCAACGTTGCCTCGACCCGCCTCATCCTTCTGCGCGGCGATGAGGGACCGGCAGCTGCCGGCCACGTTATCCAGGCCTTCGGTCAATTTGTTGTCGGCGGTAACTACGTGGTCGGTGTGGTGATCTTTGTTATCCTGGTCATCATCAATTTCATGGTCATCACCAAAGGCGCCGGCAGGGTCGCCGAGGTCGCCGCCCGCTTCACCCTCGACGCCATGCCCGGCAAACAGATGGCCATCGACGCCGACCTCAACGCCGGATTAATCAACGAGAACGAAGCGCGCAGTCGCCGCGAGCAAATCTCCAAGGAAGCCAACTTTCATGGGTCCATGGACGGTGCTTCGAAGTTCGTCAAAGGTGATGCCATTGCCGGCATCATCATCACCTTGATCAATATCGGTGCCGGCTTTGTCATCGGGGTGGTGCAAAAAGGCATGCCCATTGCCGACGCCGCCGCCAACTATACCATTCTTACCGTCGGCGACGGTCTGGTTGCGCAGATTCCCGCCCTGATCATCTCCACCGCGGCCGGTCTGCTGGTCACGCGCACCACCGGCGAAAAGGACTTCGGCAGCGACCTCAAGAAACAGTTTACTTCAAGTCCGGTCGCAATCTGGGTGGTTTCCGGCATTCTCCTCGTTTTCGCCATCATCCCCGGCATGCCCTTTTTGCCCTTTGTCCTGCTCGCCATTTCCCTTGGTTTTCTCGCCTTTCATCTCGACAAGAAACAAAAGGCGCTGGAAGAGGAAAAGATCGAGGAAAAACCAGCCCAGGCCCCAAGCAAGAAAGAGGAAAACTACGAGGAGATGCTCCACGTTGACCTCCTTCAGCTGGAGGTCGGCTACGGCCTGATCCCCTACGTCGATTCCGCCCAGGACGGCGAACTGCTCAACCGCATTCAATCGATCCGCAAACAGTTTGCCATCAACAATGGTTTCATCGTCCCGCCGGTTCATATCCGCGACAACCTGCAGCTCAATCCCAACCAGTACACCTTTTCCCTCAAAGGCGTGCGCGTCGCTTCTGCGGAAATGATGCCCGGCCATTATATGGCCATGGACCCCGGCCTGGTCACCGAAACCATTCGCGGCATGGCCACGGTCGAGCCGGCCTTCGGCCTGCCGGCCATCTGGATCTCTTCGGACAAGAAGGATCGGGCACAGATCGCCGGCTACACCGTGGTCGACTGCACTACCGTCATGGCCACCCATATCAGCGAGATCATCAAGCAGCACTGCCACGAGCTCATCGGCCGCCAGGAAGTGCAAGTGCTGCTCGACAACCTCGCCAAGAGCTATCCAAAACTGGTTGAGGATTTGGTGCCCAGTGTCCTGTCTCTTGGCACCATCATGCGCGTCATGCAAAATTTACTCAAGGAAGGTGTATCCATTCGTGATCTGCGCACCATCCTCGAAACCTTGGCCGATTGGGCCGCAGCCACCCACGACACCGACGTCCTCACCGAATACGTACGGCACGCCCTGGCCCGCACCATCAGCTCTGATTTGGCGGCCAACGGGGTCATTCCGGTGATTACTTTGGCGCGACCGGCCGAAGAAGCCATCCGTACCTCCATCCAGCATAAGGAAACCGGCAGCTACCTGGCGATCGACCCGATAATCGCCCAGCGCATCCTCGACTCCATCGGCAAATGCATTACCCTGTTCGAAGGCGGCAGCCGGCCGGTACTGCTCAGTGCCCCGCAAATCCGTCCCTATGTGCGCAGCCTCACCGAACGCTATTATCCGGCCCTGGCAATCCTTTCTCACAATGAAGTGGTGCCCAACCTAAAAATCCGCTCCCTCGGCACGGTGACCCTCGATGCAAGTTAGAGTCTTCGAAGCAACGGATATGGCCACCGGCCTGAAAATGGTCAAGAAGGAACTGGGCCCTGATGCCCTGATTCTCTCTACCAGGACGGTTCGTGCCGGCAAGCTGGGACTGCTCGGCAAACCGATGTTGGAGATCACCGCCGCCATCGACGCCCAGTACCTCGACCAAGGCGGGTCTCGCCAGGCAAACATGCGGGCCGCGGGTAACGGTAACGACGCAGGCGGGTCTGTTCGCACCAGTCTGCTCTCGGTGGTTGACGACACAAGCGAGAATCTTCCCCCAAGCTCTTCCACCACGCCCAGCTACGGCCGCTCAGGAAAGCCAGTGGCAGCGCCGCCTGCGCCGGACTTACAAAGTGAGGTTAACGAGCTCAAGGATCTGGTAAAAAACCTCGCCGGTCGTCTCTCTGATATGGCGGAAAGCGCCGCCTCGTCCCAGGCAGTTCCTGCCCCGCGCCAGCTGACGGTGAAGACCAGCGAAGGGCCACGTCATCACAATGGGGCCATCCACGGCGACCGTGTGCTATCGATGATGGTGGAAAAGGGGATCAACGTCGAAACCGCCCGAACCATCACCGGCTTTCTTCGCGAAAGCCTGACCGACCGCGAACTGAGCAGCGAAGAAGTGATTGCCGGGGCCATCAAAGATACCATCCGTGATCTCATCCAGGTCGATCCGCCTTTTGCGGCAACCGCCCCCGGCCGCAAATGCATCGCCCTGGTCGGCCCGACCGGAGTCGGCAAGACCACCACCTTGGCGAAAATCGCCGCCTCCTTTCTTGCCACCGGCTCGAACTCAGTGGCCCTGATTACCATCGACACCTATCGTATCGCCGCGGTGGAACAGCTCAAGGTTTACGGAGAGATCATGGATCTTCCCGTTGAAGTGGTCATCACTCCGGAACAGCTGCAACTCGCGCTGCAACGCCACCGCAACAAGGATCTGATCCTCAT
>CAYSON010000296.1:3560-4924 GCA_964432635.1 uncultured Desulfopila sp. | reverse complement strand
TCTCACAACTCAAGAACAAGGAGTGCACCATGGACAAACAAGGAAAGGAAATTGTCGAAGCCCCTGCCGCTGGCCCGGAGAACCTCGAACGTCGCAGTTTCTTGAAAACCGCTGTTGCAGCTGGTGCCGCCGTTGCCGCCAGCAGCGCGGTCGGCCCCTATATCAGAACCGCCAGCGCCGCCCAAACCTGGAAGGTTCAAACCACCTGGGATGCCGGCACCGCCGGCTACACCCTTTTTGAGAAGTGGTGCAACAGCTTCAAGGAGCTGTCCGGCGGAGAACTCGATATCAAGCCCTTCCCAGCCAAAGCCATCGCCGCCGACAACAACGCCCTCTGGGAGGCGGTCCAGACCGGCGTTATCCAAGGCATGAACCCCTTCACCCTCTACTGGGCCGGTAAGATCCCCGCCTCCGTCTTCCTCTCCTCCTATCCGGCCGGTCCCGATCAGCCGGCGCAGTGGGACATCATGTTCGACGCCCTCGGCATGACCCAGTTGGCCCGCGACATCTATGCCGAGCACGGCATGTTCTATGTCGGCCACGTCCATCATGACGCCAATATCATCCACTCGAAAAAACCGGTCACCAAACTGGAAGATTTTAAAGGCATGAAGCTGCGCGTTCCCGGCGGCATGGTGGCCGAGGCCTTCCAACTGCTTGGTGCCAGCACCGTTTCCATGCCCGGCTCAGACATCTTCCCCGGCCTTGAGAGAGGCGTCATCGACGCCGCCGACTATGTCGGACCGGCGGTCAACTGGGATCTCGGTTTTGCCCAGGTATCCAAGTACATCCTCTTTGGACCCTCCGGTAATATGTCGATCTACCAGCCGGTTGACCTGATGGACCTCACCGTCAACCTCGGGGCGTGGAAGAAGCTTACTCCGGCGCTGCAGGCTCTGATCGAGAGGGAACTGCGCACCTACTCCTACGCTCACTACATCGGCATCCAGAAGGCCAATGTCGAGGCGTTGAAGAAATTCAAGGATGCCGGCTGCATTGTCTCCCGACTGTCGGATGAGGACGGCAAGAAATGGCGGAAGATGATCATCCCGCTGTGGTACAACTGGGCGAAAAAGAACCCAGGTGCCACCAAGGTGTTCAAACTGCAGCTCGATTTCATGATGAACGATCTGATGGGTTATGTCACCCCCGACGATATCAAGGGTCAATCACTCTAGTTCTTCCACCTTTCAATAGAACCTCACAGCTGCACCACCGCTGGCCTTCTCGGCCTGCGGTGGTGCAGCACCGCACTGCGCAGGAGTCAAACGTTTATGAACACTATGGCAGGCATTAATGTTGGATTAGTTCTACCGCACTGGGCCTACTGGGGAGGCCTGTTGCTTATACCAATTCTACTGATT
>CAYSON010000296.1:0-3542 GCA_964432635.1 uncultured Desulfopila sp. | reverse complement strand
CAAAATCAAGAGGGCTCTCAGCCCTCAGATGGCGGAACCCAGCAACGGCTTTACCAAAGTCGTCGACTGGGTATCGGAACATACCGGACAATTGGTGGCGTTCTGGACGATAATGGCCGTTTTCTGCTACACCTACGAGGTCATTGCCCGCTATATTTTCAACAAGCCGACCATCTGGGCGCAGGAAGCTGCCTACCTCATTTTCGGTATGCAGTACGTGATTGCCGGGGCATACACCTATCTGTGGAATGCTCATGTTTGCGTCGATATCCTCTACGTCAAGCTGCCGATGCGTGGCCGCCGCGGCATGGATATCTTCTGTTCGATCTTTTCCATGATCTTTGCCGTCACCCTGATCGGTACTTGCTACGGTTTCTTCCAGAAATCTCTGGCCATGAAAGAGATTACCGTCGAGACATGGCAGATTCAATACTATCCCGTCAAGGGCTTGATGATGGTCGGCGGGATTATCATCCTCCTTGCCATCTTTTCAAAGCTCTATAAGGATATCAAGATGTTCAATCAGCTCGGCAGAGAAGCGTGACAGGGAGACAGACATGAACAAGACAATGCAAACAACTTCTGCCGGCAAAAACTCCGGCCCACTATCGGCTATCATCGTCTATGGCCTGACCTTGGCCTTTGCCGCGGTGTTCGTCATCGAGTTGATCAACATCCTCTTTTACGAGCCAGCCGCCGGCAACGTTTTTCTTTTCAGCTTCAACGGCATCTGGGCCGGCGTCGACATCGCCACCCTCACCTGGTGGATGTTCGGCAGCCTGGCGGTGCTGCTCATGTGCGGTCTGCCGCTGACCTTTGTCTGCGGCGGCCTCGGCTGCATCTTCGTCTACACCATGGGCGATTCGCAGATGCTCAACATCCTCCCCAGCCGCATCTTCCCGATGATGTGCAACGCCGACCTCTCGGCCATCCCGCTGTTTATCTTCATGGCGTCGATGCTCGAGAAGGCGGGGATCATCGAACAGATGTTCTCCGTCGCCTATAAGTGGATGGGCGGCCTGCGCGGCGGGCTGGCGGCAGCCACCATCGCCGCCTCA
The DNA here is from genome assembly GCA_964432635.1 of uncultured Desulfopila sp. GTDB lineage: Bacteria > Desulfobacterota > Desulfobulbia > Desulfobulbales > Desulfocapsaceae > Desulforhopalus_A. The sequence goes on along the minus strand of CAYSON010000296.1, from coordinate 2,484 downwards.
ACGATCCTCGCGGCAATGGTCGGGGTCATCGGCGCAGCGGTGGTCACCATGGGCATCCTCGCCCTGCCGGCGATGCTGCAACGCAATTATGAGCCAAAGATCGCCATCGGCTCGATCATGGCCGGCGGCACCCTGGGTATCCTCATTCCGCCGTCGGTCCTCGCCATCCTTTACGCGGTCGTCTCCCAACAGTCGGTCGGCGAACTGTACATGGGTTCGGTGCTCCCCGGCCTCGGCCTTTCCGGTATGTACATCACTTACGTGCTGGTCCGCTCCTACTTGGACAAGGACCTCTGCCCGGCGATGAAAAAAGAGGAGTTGCTCAGCTGGGGTGAGAAGCTGAAACTGCTCAAGGATCTCATTGCCCCGATATGCCTGGTGTTCCTCGTTCTCGGCCTGCTCTTTGGCGGCATCGCCACCCCGGTCGAGGCGGCCGGTCTCGGCTCCACCGGCGCCATCGTCGTCGCCATCATGGGGAAACGATTCAATCTGCTGGTGCTCAAAGAGGCCTCGGTAACCACCCTGCGCGCTTCCACCATGGTGCTGTGGATCATGTTCGGCGCCTCGATCTTCGTCGGCTTTTACATCCTCCAGGGCGGTCAGGCCTTCGTCACCCAGCAAATGCTCGGCCTCGGCCTTGGCCCCTACGGCATCCTCATGCTGATGATGATCCTCTTGATCATCCTCGGTATGTTCCTTGACTGGGTCGGCATCCTGCTGCTGGCGGTGCCGATCTTCGTACCGATCATCAAGGCGTTGTCTTTCCCAGGCGTTTTCGGTTTTCCTGGACCGGCGAATGAGGATATCCTGCTGTGGTTCGGCGTCCTCTATATCGTCAACATGCAGATGTCGTTTCTCTCTCCGCCGTTCGGCTACGCATTGTTCTATATCAAAGGCGTCTGCCCACCGCATATCACCATGAATACCATCTTCAAGGCCTCTGTGCCCTTCCTCTGTATGCAGTTTTTCGGCTTGATGATGCTGATCGTCTTTCCGGCAATCGTCACCTATTTCCCGAATCTGATTTACAGGTAAGGTAGCGCCAGGGAAAACGCGAGCGACCCCATCGTTTGCATCAAGGAGCCCCGGCATTGTTTGCCGGGGCTCCTTCTTTTTTGATTTGTGACCACGCCGATGCTCTTGGCCATCCACCAGGGTTGAAGAAAAGAGCCTTGACACCAATTCAGTCCTCTGGTAAGACCAGCAGAACACAAGACTTCCCCGTTAGTGGAGCCGACAGATGCCAACCAGCCCGCGCACCCTCCTCAGCATACCTTTACTGACCCGGATTGATGCTTTTGCGGAATTGCTGGTCGTGGTCGTTATGGTGGTCGGCGCGGCACCGTAAGGGGAGATGATCGTTAGTATCAACCCTCGTCGGCGCCGGCCGGTGGGGGTTTTTTTCCCGCCCCGTCCTCGACGCAACACGCAAACCAAGAAAGAGGAGAACAGCATGGCACCCATCACCGGCGCCCAGCTCACCATCAGACTCCTGGCCAAGCAGGGCATTACCACCGTCACCGGGATACCGGGGGGCTCGATCCTGCCCCTCTACAACGCCCTCTACCAGGAAGGCACCCTCCGCCACGTCCTCGCCCGGCACGAACAGGGCGCTGGGTTTATCGCCCAGGGTATGGCCCGGGCCAGCGGCAAACCTGCGGTCTGTTTTGCCACCTCCGGCCCCGGGGCGACCAACATCATCACCGCCATGGCCGACGCCTACCTTGACTCGATCCCGGTGGTTTTTGTCACCGGCCAGGTACCGCTTGCCATGATCGGCACCGATGCCTTCCAGGAAGTCGACGTCTATGGTCTGAGCATTCCCATCACCAAACACAACTACCTGGTCCGCTCAGCGGAGGAACTTCTCGAGGTGATCCCCGAGGCCTTCCGCCTTGCCACCACCGGGCGGCCAGGACCGATCCTCATCGACATCCCCAAAGACGTGCAGAATGCACTGATCGACTGTCCCCTGGAACTTCCCGGCCCACCGCGAAAGCGGCTTGCGGCCGACTTTGACCAGGCGATGCTTGAGCGGGCGGTGGCCATGATCAACGACGCCAAGCGACCGGTGCTCTACCTCGGCGGCGGCGTTATCCACAGTGGCGCCGGCGAGGTGGCCCGGGCGATCGCCGAAAAAGCCAACCTTCCCACCACCATGACCCTGCTCGGCCTCGGGGTGATCCCGCCGGAGCACCAGCTCTACCTCGGCATGTTGGGCATGCACGCCTCCAGGGCCACCAACCTGGTGATGCACGAGTGCGATCTACTCATCGGCGTCGGGGTCCGTTTCGATGACCGCGCCACTGGGCGCATCGCCCTGTTCTGCCCGGAGGCGAAGATTATCCATATCGATATCGACCCCTGTGAAATCAGTAAGCTGCGCTCGGCCAACCTTGGCTTCGTCGGCGATGTCAAAGGCTCCCTCGAGGCCCTGCTGCCGCTCCTTCAGTCGCAGCAAAGAACGGAGTGGCTGTCCCGGGT
>CAYSON010000295.1:0-4938 GCA_964432635.1 uncultured Desulfopila sp. | reverse complement strand
AGGCGAAAATCGGGGGAATAACACCGGAAACGTTGATCTTCAGGGGAAGATGGGAGCTCTGTCCACCATATACCCTGCGGCCCACTACTCGCTTGGCATATTGAATGGGAATCCTTCGTTGAGAGGTTTCGCAGAAGACGATGGTGGCAACGACCAGAAACATGAAAGCCACCAAAAAGGGGACGAAAAAGAGGGTGATCTGCCCCGCCTTGATCAATTGCACAGAATTTATGATGGCCGAAGGAATGGCAGCGACGATTCCTGCGAAAATTATCAGGGAGATGCCATTGCCGATACCCCGTTCGGTGATCTGCTCTCCGAGCCACATGATGAATGCGGTACCCGAGGTAAGAGTCAACATCGTCATCAGTTTGAATTGCAGGCCGGGCACCAAAACGATCGCCTGTCCCCCTGGTCCAGTCATACCCTCAAGTCCGGCGGCAATGAATGTGCCCTGTATGATACTCAGAAATACGGTGCCGTAACGGGTGTACTGAGTGATCTTTCTCTGCCCCGACTGGCCCTCTTTCTTCAGGGCCTCCAGTTGCGGCACAACCACCGTGAGCAGTTGAATGATAATCGAGGCGCTGATATACGGCATGATACCCAAAGCAAAGATAGAGAAATTTTCCAGGGCACCGCCGGAGAACAGATTGAACATCCCAAAGAGGTTCCCGGCTTTTTCGGTAAAAAAGGCCGCCAAGGCCTCGCCGTTGATCCCCGGAGTGGGGATCTGCACGCCGGTTCTGTACACCGCGAGCATGATGAGCGTAAAAATGATACGCCGTCGCAGCTCCGGTATGTTTGCAGCACTCCGCATTCCACTCATGTCGTTATCCTGATGCCGAACAATTTGGCTCGGTGGGTTATCTTCGAAGTTATCCTTTAACCGTAAAAAACCCCTTCTTAAGGGGTTTTTTACAATGTTCTCATGCTACGCGAACATTATGATGCGGTCTTGATCAGTTTCAAGAAGGGTTATTTTTCCTCGGGGGCGACGATGACCACACTTCCGCCGGCCTGTTCGATTTTGGCTTTAGCAGCCTCACTGATTTTATCAACGGTTACGTGCAGCGCTTTGGTCACCTCTCCGTTGGCAAGGATTTTCACAGCAGCGCCTTTTTTGACAAGTTTCGCCGCCACCAAGGAGTCGACAGTTATCGTCTCGCCGGCGGAAAAGGTTTCAAGCTGCCCGAGGGAGACAATTGCGTAGATTTTTTTAAAGACGTTGTTGAATCCGCGCTTGGGAAGGCGCCGTTGCAAGGGCATTTGCCCGCCTTCAAAGCCGGGCTTGACACCCGATCCGCTTCTTGCCTTGAACCCTTTGTGCCCGCGGCCTGCGGTTTTACCATGTCCACTGCCCGGTCCCCGGCCGAGTCGTTTCTTTTGCTTGGTTGATCCTGGTTGGGGGGCAAGATTCGCTAAGGTCAACATTTTCAGTTCTCCTCTATCCGAACAAGATGCAACACTTTCCTGACCATGCCGCGCAGAGCGGGAGTGTCTTTTCTGGTCACAGTTTTGTTGAGTTTCGTTAGACCTAATCCGGTCAAGGTGGCATTGAGGCGCTTGGTTCCGCCTATGCCGCTTTTCACAAGGGTTATGTTAATAGTATCAGCCATGAGAAGACCTTTTCTTCAGTTTTGATGAACATCAGCAGGGCAATATGCTTCGGCCGCACTTACGCAGCATCAAGCCAACAATTCTTCCACGGTTTTACCGCGGAGTTCGGCGATGCTGCGAGCGGTTCTTAGACCCTTCAAGCCGTCCATGGTCGCTTTAACCATGTTATGCGGATTGTGGGATCCAAGACACTTGGTGAGTATGTTCGATACTCCAGCTGCCTCGAGTACCGCACGCACCGGCCCACCGGCAATCAGTCCAGTACCGGCTGAAGCAGGTTTGAGGAGAACCTTCCCCGAACCGAATTTTCCTACGACCTGGTGTGGAATGGAGTTTTCGGTCAAAGACACGGGAAACATGCTCTTTCGGGCCTGTTCGACACCTTTACGAATTGCTTCAGGAACTTGATTGGCTTTGCCCAGGCCATAACCGACTTTCCCTTTGCCGTCGCCGACAACGATTATGGCACTGAAACTAAACCTCCTGCCACCCTTAACGACTTTGGCGACACGATTGATGAAAACGATTTTTTCGATGAGTTCCTCAGTAGCCACACTTTTGGAACGTTTGAAGTCAGACAAGGGGCACCCCCATTATTGTTAATGGCATTAAAATTCAAGTCCACCTTCCCGAGCACCTTCGGAAAGGGATTTCACTCTACCGTGGTAGATGCAGCCACCACGATCGAAGGCGACCTTACTGATTCCCGAGGCCTTGGCCCGAGTCGCCAGCGCAATGCCGACCTTTTTGGCGGCAGCGGTTTTGCCTTTTTCGTCACCCATGGCGAATTCCTTGTCAAGTGTCGACATGGATACCAAGGTATGTCCGGCGGCATCATCGATTATCTGAGCGTAGATGTGTTTATTACTCTTAAAGACTCTCAGTCTTGGGCGTTCGCTGGTGCCAACGATCTTTTTGCGAATCCGTTGTACCCGTTTCGCTTTTGCGACCATCGAGGGATTAGTCTTGGCCATTGCTCTATACCATTAATTTGAGGAAATTGATCAATCTGCGATGCTACTTCTTGCCGCCTGACTTGCCAACTTTTCTGACAATCTGCTCATTCTCGTAACGAATCCCCTTACCCTTGTAAGGTTCAGGCTTACGAACCTGACGTATTTTCGAAGCAGTCAGCCCAAGCAATTCCTTGTCGATCGACTGCAGCACGATTTTTGTATTGCCTTCCACGGTCGCCGAAACTTCCTTGGGCAAGAGATAATCTTTGGCACTTGAGTAACCGACATTAAGGGTCAGGGTAGTGCCACTGACACTGGCCTTGTAGCCTACACCCTCAATCATCAACACTTTTGAGAAACCCTCAGCAACTCCGACGATCATGTTGTTGATCAACGTTCGCGTTAAACCGCGGAACGAGCCAGAGTTGCCTTTTTCCGATTTATTGTTGACGTGAACGATGTTGTCATTCATTTCGACGGCAACCTCAGCATGAATGCGACGTTGCAAACTGCCCTTGGCACCAGTTACGGTCACCACTTGGCCATCGATATCGATTTTTACCCCGTTGGGAACGGGAATCGGTTGTTTTCCAATCCGAGACATACTCTCCTCCAATGATTGCGAGTCTACCAGACCTCGCAAATTACCTCGCCACCCGCATTGAGGGCACGAGCCTTTGCATCCGTGACTACCCCTTTTGAAGTCGACACAATGGCAATACCGAGACCATTGAGGACCTTGGGAAGTTCACTGACCTTGGTGTATTTTCTCAAGCCAGGTTTGCTGATTCTTTTCAGACCGGTAATGACCGGTTCCCTGTTCGGACCGTATTTCAACTCGATCATCAAGGTGTTCTGAACGCTATCACTGGCCTTTACCTGATAATCCCGGATATACCCTTCTTCCTTCAATACTTTAGCGACATCGATCTTGACGGAGGATGAAGGCATCTCGACCGTATCGAATTTCACCATAACTGCATTGCGTAACCTGGTCAGCATGTCTGCCAGGGGATCGCTCATCGACATAGCGAACACTCCTTCTCTTTTGGTATTAGTTACCTGTTGCTCATCGCAACTGGATGATCCCGCTCTTACCAGCTGGACTTGGTGACACCGGTTACTTCGCCGCTTGATGCCAACTTGCGGAAACAGATCCTGCATACCCCGAATTTACGGAGAAATGCTCTCGGTCTTCCACAAAGGGGGCATCGATTGTATTTGCGCGTCGAAAACTTCGGCTTCCGTTGAGCTTTTGCGATAATGGATTTCTTAGCCAAACCGACCTCCAAAAACGTTTATAGAAAATCGTTAAAAAATTTATTTCTTAAAGGGCATGCCAAGGCGGCGGAGCAGAAAGGCACCTTCCGCATCGGTTTTTGCAGTAGTAACAATTGTTATATTCAAACCTTTTATCTTATCAATCTTATCGTAATCGATCTCGGGAAAGATAATTTCCTCTTGCACACCCATCGAGAAGTTTCCCCGACCATCGAAACCTTTGGATGATAGACCACGAAAGTCGCGAACTCGAGGCAACGCAGCATTCACCAACTTACTTATGAGCAACTTACTGAAGAAGTTGTACATGCGCTCACCGCGAAGAGTGACACAGCATCCGATGGGCATGCCGGCTCTCAACTTAAAGGTAGCAATAGATTTCTTTGCCTTGGTGATAACTGCCTTTTGCCCGGCAATCATGGTCAGCTCGTTCGCAGCTCCCTCGACGATTTTGGGATTCTGCACTGCTTCTCCGAGACCCATGTTGAGGACAATTTTGGTTATCCGAGGAATCTCCATGACGTTTTTATAGCCAAATTCCTCTTTGAGTGCAGGTACGCACTCATTTGTATACAGTTCTCTAAGCGTACCCATTTTTACTCCTAGCTCGTCCTAGTATTTTACTTTGCTTTGTTTTCGATGGTACCGCCACAACTCTTACAGGCTCTAACCTTGGTACCATCCTCAAGAATTTTCATGGAAATGCGACCGGTTTTGGTACATTCGGGGCAAATCAACTGGAGATTGGAAACATGCACTGGGGCTTCCTTCTCAACAATCTGCCCTTGCTGATTCATTTCCCGTGGTTTGGTGTGCCTCTTGACCATGTTGATACGCTCCACCACAGCTTTATCCTCACTGCGAAGGACACGAAGCACCTTCCCGACCCTACCCTTGTCCTTGCCGACAATCACTTCAACCTGATCGTTTTTTCGCAGGTATGTTTTACCCTGTCTCATCGTCTTACCCATTAATGTCTGTGTTGACCCGCCCTAAAATGATACAACGCCAACTTAAAGTGCTTCGGGGGCCAGGGAAATAATTTTCATGAACCCTTGGTTCCGCAGTTCACGGGCTACCG
>CAYSON010000294.1:3812-4959 GCA_964432635.1 uncultured Desulfopila sp. | reverse complement strand
GGTGGGCGGAGTCTCCTGACGCTTCATCAGAGCGAAGATCACCGACATGGAAATCAGGGAAACGGGAAAGGAAAACCCGAGAAAGAAGGTGTCGAGTTTGAATTTCTCCAGGGTAAACCAATGGACGAACTCGGAATTGCCGATGGCCAGGGAAGCAGTGACCAGGCCAAGGGAAAGGCAGAGCAGGGCCGCTTGATGGAATTTTCGCGAGGTACTCTCCTGGCCAGAGAATAGGGCCGCTGGGATGCAGGAACCAAAATGGCTTATGCGGACTTTTTCAATAATCGCCGCCAGCAGCAGAGGTATGACCAGCGTGGGGGCATACCATTTGAGAAAGGCGCAGGTGGCGAAGAGCAAGGCCAAGGCAAGAAAAAGGCGGCCATAGCGACTGAGCCGGACATTGCCCTCGGTGAAGTAGATCAGCAGAGTGCCGCCGCTGCACAAATTAAAGAGAAAGATGTGCAGTCGTTCGAAATTGAGAACCTCCGGAGCTACCAGGTGGTGGAGAAAGCCACAGGTCATGGCGGTGGTCATCATCGCCCAAAGCAACAATTTTAGGTGAAAGCTCATGGGAGAGATTGCCTCTTTCCATTCAAGGTGTCACGACAAGGCCGGCCGAGAAGGGAGACGAGCGCCTCTTCCAGGCTGGGGTGGCGGAAGTGAAATCCCGAGGCTACCAGTTTTCCGGGGGCCGCACGACAGCTGGAGAGTAATATCTCTGAGGCCATCTGTCCATACATCATGCGCAGCAACCACCCTGGCAGAGGACAGAGCAGCGGACGGTCGGTAAGCCTGGCGATGGAGGCCAGCAACTCACGGTTGGTGACCGGTTGCGGCGCGACGATGTTGACTGGACCTTGCAACTGCGGGCAGGTGGCAGCATGAAGAATGGCGGCGATCATATCGTCAGCGCTGATCCAGCTGATATATTGCCGGCCATGGCCATGGTGGCGAAACAAACCGCAGGAAGAAGCGGCGAGAAGACGCTGCAAAGCACCGCCGCGTGGGGTCAACCCCACACCGAGACGAAGGAGCACGGTGCGAATGCCTGAGTCCTGCGCCGGGCTGGCGGCCGCTTCCCATTGCCGACAGACCTCGGAAATATAGTCGGTGCCGGGAGGGCTGTCTTCCTCGAGGTACTGGATCC
>CAYSON010000294.1:0-3802 GCA_964432635.1 uncultured Desulfopila sp. | reverse complement strand
AGGAGTTGGTCGCCACGGTCGCCATAATAGCCCACCGCCGAGGCGGAGAGAAAGACCGCAGGCTTGGGCGTTACCCTGGCCATGGCAACGGCGAGCAGGGAGGTGCCCTGAATGCGGCTGTTCAGCACCCGCCGTTTTTTTTCAGCACTCCACCGGGACACGCCGATGTACTCTCCGGCAAGATGAATGACGGCATCGACCTCCGGCAGGTCGCGTTCGTTCAAGATGCCCTTCTCGGGATCCCAGAAGATCTCGTTATGCTCCGGTTGCGGTTGGCGACGGACCAGGGTGTATACCTGGTGGCCGCCGCTGGTCAACAGCGGCAGGAGATCGCGACCGAGAATGCCGCTGGCGCCGCTGACCAAGAAACGTAACGGTCGGGACGAGCAGTGCTGATGCAAGAGCAGGTCGTGGCGCAGCACCTCCTCGCGCCGCTCAAAAAGCGTACGAAGCTTGCGCCGTACCAGCGCATGCACGAAGGCCGGGAGGATCCCGTGGCAGGGCAGTCGGTAGTGGACCTCGTCGCGTAATGCCGCGCCATCGGCGGTGTCGATGAAGAGGTGACGATGCTGCCAGTGGGAAAAGGGGCCGCGCTCCTGGACGTCGAAAAACATCGTGTCCGGCTGGTTCTCGGTATGGTGACCGTGATAGAGCATCGAGAACGGGCCGATCCCAAGGCGCAACACCACCTTGCCCCCGGGGGTAATGCCGCCGCTTTTGGCAAGCACCTTGATATGTTGCCATGGCGGCAGCAGTCGTTCCAGGGCGCCGGGGCGGCTGTGCCAGGCATAGAGCTGTTTCGCCGTCGTCTGAAACAGGGCGTGGTGAGTGAAGAAACTGTCTTTGTCGGTGTCGTTCATCAGAGACGCAAAGCTATGAGGGAGCAACAAGGCTGATGGCGACGGGGTTATCCATCAAGACCCAGATAGCGCATTTTCAATTCCGGCTGCACTCGCAACGCCGAAGTCGATCCGCACCACACCATCCGCCCTTTCTCCATAAGGTAATGGCGGTCGGCGATGGCCAAAAGGGGTTCGATGTTTTTATCGATGATGAGAATCGACAGGCCCTGCGCCTTGAGGGTGGAGAGTGCCTGCCAAATCTCCCGGCTAATTAAAGGGGCGAGCCCTTCGGTGGCCTCGTCGAGGAGGAGCAGGCCGGGATTGATCATCAGCGCCCGGCCGATGGCGAGCATTTGTTGTTCGCCTCCGGAGAGTTGATTGCCGTAATGGCGCTGCCGTTCGGCCAGACGAGGGAAGAGGGCGAAGACCGCGTCGAGGTCGACGGGCTGGTGCACCTTGCGGCTATTGGCGGCGGTGGCGAGGAGATTTTCGCGCACGGTGAGATTGCCGAAGATCTGTCGGCCTTCCGGTACCAGGCCGATGCCGAGACGGGCAATACGGTAGCTCGGTAACCGTTCCAGGGCCTGACCGCCATAGCTGATCGCTCCGGCGCGAATCGGGGTCAAATTGAGGATGGAGCGCACCGTGGTGCTCTTGCCCATGCCGTTGCGGCCGAGCAATGTCACCACCTCACCCTCGGCGATGCGCAGGGAGACGCCGTAGAGTGCCTGGCTCTGTCCATAGAAGGTGTCGATATCCTTGACGTCGAGCATCACACCTCTTCTCCCAGGTAGGCCTTGCGCACCTCCGGGTTGGCGCGGATTTCCTCGGGGCTGCCGCTGGCGATTTGGTGGCCGTAGACGAGAACGGTGATGCGGTCGGCGAGCGAGAAGACCACGTCCATGTCATGCTCGACGAGGAGAATGGTGAGTTCTCCCTTGAGCTGTCTGATGATTTTGGTCAGTTGCACCGTACCGCCGAGTCCCAGTCCGGCCATTGGTTCATCGAGAATGAGCAGGCGCGGTTTGACCACCAGGGCCATACCGACCTCCAGTTGCCGTTTTTCGCCATGGGACAGGCTCCCTGCCGCTTGATTTGCGTGGTGCAACAGGTCGAAGCGGTTCAGCGCGGCGGTGAGTTCGGTATTGATCCGGGAAGAGGTGCGCCAATGGCGGAAGAAATGAAAATTTCCGCCCGTTCCGGCCAGCAAGGCCAGGCCGAGATTCTCGGCCACGGTCATACTCTCGAAAATCTGGGTGATTTGAAAGGAGCGGGCAATGCCCAGTCGGGCCCGCCGGTGGGGCTTGAGGGTGGTGATAGCCTTTCCGCCAAAGAGCACCGTGCCGCCGTCCGGTTGAAGATCGCCGCTGAGCAGATTGACCAGGGTGGTCTTGCCGGCGCCGTTGGGGCCGATCAGGGCATGCACCTGGCCGGTCTCGACCTGAAAGGAGAGGTCGTTGGTGGCGAGCAGAGCCCCGAAGGCCTTGTGTAGACCGATGACCTGCAGCAGCGGTTCGCTCATTGTTCCCCCTTGTTGCCGGCCAACAGCACAAACAGACCGTTTTTGGCAAAGAGCACGGCGAGGATCAGCAGAGGTCCCATGTATACCATCCAGTGTTCGGTGTACATGGTCAGGCCCTCTTCCATGAGCAGGTAGGCGGCGGCGCCGAGCACCGGACCAAAGAGCGTCCCGATGCCACCGAGCAGCACCATGACCATCAACTCTCCGGAAAGTGTCCAATTGAGCAGCCCCGGACTGACGAACTCGCTGTGGTTGGCAAGCAGCGCTCCGGCCAAACCGGCGCTGCCCCCGGCAATGGTGAACAGCGCCAGCTTATAGCGGTAGGTGTTGACACCCAACCCCTTGGCGCGCCGTTCATTGGTGCCGGCACCGCGGAGAATCAGACCAAAGCGGGAGTTGACCAGGCGCGAGGCGAGAAAAAGAAAGAGTACCAAACATATCAGGCAGAGGTAGTAGAAATGGCTGTCGTTGCCGAGGTTTATGCCGGGAAGGTGATTGCGGCCAGCCAGTGACAACCCATCGTCTCCCCCATATTTTTCCAAGGAAATAAAGAAGTAGTAGAGCATCTGGGCAAAAGCCAGGGTGATCATGATGAAATGCATGCCGGAGGTGCGCAGGCTGAAGGCGCCGATAATCAGGGCCGCCAGGGAACCGACCAGGGCGGCCAGGGGCAGGGTTAAGAGGCCACTGCTGCTGCCGTTCCCCAGTAGAGACCAGCCCAGTAAGGGTTCACCCAGTCCGTGATGGTGGCAGAGGATTCCGACGGTATAGGCGCCGACGCCGACAAAGGCGGCATGGCCGAGACTGATCATGGCCCCGTAGCCGAGGAGGAGATCAAGGCTTGCCGCCGCCAGACCGTAGATAAGAATGCGGCTGGCCAGTGACAGCAGATAGGGGTTGCCGAAGAGCTGCACCAGCTGAGGCAGGAGGAACAGCAGGACGGTGGTAGCGGTAAGGAGAACGTACTTGCGGTTCATCGCCGTCTATCCGTGCGCCGGAAACAAGCCTTTGGGCTTGATCACCAGAACCGCCGCCATGAGCATATAGATGGCCATGGCAGCGAGCGAGGCGGCGACACTGTCGGCAGTCGCCGGCGCCAGGAGCATGCGCAGCACCAGCGGTAAAAAGGCTCGGCCGAGGGTGTCGACCATGCCGACCAGCAGGGCCCCGACCACCGCCCCGCGAACCGAGCCGATACCGCCGATGACGATAACCACGAAGGTGAGGATGAGAATCGATTCACCCATTCCCGGCTCGACGGCGAGAATCGGTCCGGCCATGATCCCGGCCAGGCCGGCGAGCAGCGCACCGAAGCCGAAGACCAGGGTGTAGAGCAGGTTGATGTTGACCCCGAGGGCGGCTACCATCTCGCGGTTGACTGCACCGGCCCGCACCTGCATGCCGATACGGGTCTTGGTGAAGATAAGCCAGAGCAGCA
>CAYSON010000293.1:0-4967 GCA_964432635.1 uncultured Desulfopila sp. | reverse complement strand
ACAATAATCTTCTTCATAACCTGTCAGGCTGTGGAGAGCTCCATGACAGGAAGGCGGAGACCTGCCAGGAAGACGATGTTGCCAAGCCGGGCTTGCGAGGTGTTGCTTCTCGCCACACTCCTATAAAAATGCGCGCGTCACGGCAAAGAAATTGGCTTGCAGGATTGCATGTAAAAAGGTAGCTTGGCGCCATTTGGTGGAGCTGTTTGGGGTGTCGGTCCGCGGGTCGTGCGCCGATCCCGGCAGTTCCAGAGCGACTCGGGTCACCGCTCAGTGATGCCGGGGGGACCGAGAAATTCAATAACAGGTTGAGGCAATGAAAGTCGTCAAGATTGGAGAAGGCACCTTTTACGATGCTCCGGGCCATACCAACTGCTCGTGCATGAACAAGCTCTTTGCCGGTCAGGACACCAAGCGGACCACCATCGCCGTTTCCCATTTTCTGCCGGATGGGGGCGCCACCATGTCCTCTTCCCCCAAGGAGCGGGTTTATGTGGTGCTGGCCGGCCGCATTCAGGTCAATGGCACAGGCGGCGAGGAGCATGTCCTCGAGGCGCGGCACATGATCTATATCGCTCCGGGCGAGGAGCGTTCCTTCAAGGTCCTCGGCAGTGAGCCGGCCTCGATTCTGGTCATTCTCACCAACGTCGACTAGTCCGAGTCGCGGGAGCCGCCTCATGGCGGCCTCCTCTTCGTCTCCATGGCGACGACCATGAGCGCCGCCTACCTGCACGCCCAGCGTTCCGGCCTCCTTGATGCGCGGATAGACGAGGCCCGCCGGCTGCTCGCTCCCTGCCGACTCTGCCCGCGGGGTTGCGGTGTCGATCGTCTCGCCGGGGAGCGTGGGTATTGCCGCGGTGGCCTTGCCGCCGAGGTCGCTTCCTATGGACCCCATTTCGGCGAGGAGAGCGTTCTCGTCGGCGGCGGTGGGTCGGGGACTATTTTCTTCTGTGGCTGCAACCTGCTCTGCGATTTTTGCCAGAATTATTCGCTCAGCCGCGCCAGCGACGAGGACTGTTGTCCGGCTTCCGCGATGGAATTGGCCCAGGCGATGCTCGAACTGCAGAGCATGGGTTGCGCCAATATCAATCTGGTTACCCCCAGCCATGTAGTGCCGCAGATCCTTGCCGCCCTCTCTCATGCGGTGACTGGAGGGCTTCATCTGCCCCTGGTGTATAACTGTGGCGGCTACGAAAGCATAAAGACCCTGCGTCTGCTCGACGGCATCGTCGACATCTACCTGCCCGACGCCAAATTCCTGCGAGCGAAAAGCGCGCTCACCCATGCCCAAGCCGCCGACTATCCCCAGGTGATGGCGAGGGCCCTGATCGAGATGCAGCGCCAGGTCGGCGATCTTGTCATTGGCCAAGACGGTCTCGCCAGGCGTGGCCTGTTGGTGCGTCATCTTCTCATGCCGGAGAGCCTTGACGAGGCGGGGGAGATTTTTGCCTTCCTTGCCGAAGGGGTGTCCGGCAACTGCTATCTCAATATCATGGACCAGTTTCGCCCCTGCGGCGAGTATCGGGGTGGGACGAAGGTGGCCATTGGCCCAGACCACTACCGGCAGGCCTTGCTAGCCGCCGGCAATGCCGGGTTGGAGCGCCTTTACCGCAGCGATACCAGGGCTGTGCAGCGGCGTCTATTCAGCCGCTGACAGGTCGGAGGCTGCTTATTTGCTGCGACGACAGGCTTGATCATCGCCGTCATCGCCGCTGGCGATGCGATTGGAGACGGCCAGGGCGGCGATCTTCAAGGCTTCCGAATAGGTGGGAAAATTGAAGATATTGTCGATGAAGACATCGATCTTGGCGCTTTGCAACAGAGCCATTTGGGCGATGTGAATCACCTCGGTGGCGCCGCCGCCGAGGATGTGCACACCGAGAATTTCCCGGGTGTCGCGGTGGGCAATCATCTTCAGCATGCCTTCGTTTTCCCCGGAAATCTGGCCACGCGGCAGCTCGTGGTAATGGCAGCGGCCGATGGCGATCTTGTAGCCCCTGGCCCGGGCCTCCTCCTCGGTGATACCAACATAGGAGATCTCGGGGATGGTGTAAATGCCGAAGGGAAAGATGCGCGGAAAGGACTCGATCCGCGTCTTGAGACCGTGGAGGGCGGCCAGTCGCCCCTGGACGATGGAGGTCGAGGCCAGGCTCGGCCAGCCGATGACGTCGCCCACTGCCGAGATATGGGGCACCGTGGTCTGGTACAACTCGTTGACGGCAATATAGCGGTGTTCGTTGAGCGCCACCCCGGCCCTGTTTATGTCCAGGCCGATGGTGTTGGCTTCGCGGCCGAGGGCAAAGAATAAACAGTCGGCATCATAGACGCTGCCTCCGGCGAGACTCACCCTGGCCCCGGCCTGACATTTCTCGATGCGGAAGTCGCCGCAGTTGTTGACATAGTCGATATTGCCACCGGGGAAGTTCCGACACAGTTCGTCGATGATCTCGTGATCGAGAAATTTGAGGAGTTTGTCGCCGCGATCAAGCAGGGTCACCTTGACCCCGAGGGCGGCGAAGATGGTGGCGTACTCCGAGCCGATGACGCCGCCGCCGATGATGATCATGCTCCCGGGAATCTGGGGGATATTAAGGATCGAGGTGGAATCGAGGATGGTCTCGCCGTCGAAGGGGACATCGGTCGGGTTGCGGGGATGCGAGCCGGTGGCGATGATGATGCGCTCGCCGCTGACTGCTTTCTCCATGTTTTCGGCGAGGCCGGTGACCATAACTGTGCGGTCGTCAACAAAGCGGGCGGAGCCGCGAATGAGGTCGACGCCGTTACGCTCCAGCTGGCAGTTGATGATCGCCTGCTCCTCGAGGCGCACATGCTGCAGCCGCTGTTTGAGCTTTTCCATGGAGATCTCGGCTTTGGCGCAGGCGTCGTCGGCAAAAATTTTGCGTTTGAGGTGGCCGGTGAGGTGGAGGACCGCCTCGCGCAGGGTCTTGCTGGGAAAGGTGCCGGTATTGACGCAAACGCCGCCGAGCGACCCTTCTTTTTCCAGCACGAGCACCTTTTTCCCCGATTTGCAGGCGGTCATCGCCGCCGAGAGGCCGGCAGGGCCGGTGCCGATGATGATGAAGTCGTAATGAGATGTGGGCATGGTGTTATTATGGGTTGTGTCTACTGAGAAATGGCAGGAATGGACGTGAAGTCCCCTGGTTGCAGATCATCTTCTTTCTTCTTACACCGGCGCAGCGGTTTTGCACAATACCTCTCTTGCCGGGCGCTGTGGTGTCGGCTCTCCTACCTGCTCAGGCCATGTAATCGCCGGTACCAGCCGACGAGGGTGGTGGCGGGGACGCCGCAGCCATAGCCGATGAGTATCAGCTGATTGATCAGGGTGGTGCGCACGACCCCCAGGTGCTCCCAGCGTCTGGCCGAGGTGATCGCTGCTTCCGGCAGGATAAGGATGCGGCCAAGACGGCCCAGGCGGCGGACGAAGACGGCATCCTCCATGATCGGCATTTCCGGAAAACCACCCAGGCTGTGAAAGGTCCGCGCCTCGGTGAACAGGGCCTGGTCGCCGTAGGGCAGTTGCAACAGGCGGGAACGCAGATTGGCAAAATAGGCGATAGCGATAAGGCTCCCCCGTTTGCCGGCAATTTCCAGGGAAAAGGCGCCGCCGACAACTCCGTGAACGAGGAGGGCGTTTTCCACCTTGTTGGTAAAGTTCACTGGCAGCTTGGTGTCGGCATGGAGGAAAAGAAGGATGCGGCCACGGGCCAGGGCCGCGCCGGCGTTCATCTGCCGGCCGCGCCCAGGCGATCCGCAAGCCAGCAGGCAACCGTACTCTTTGGCAATGTCGCCGGTGGCGTCGCTGCTGCCGCCGTCGCTGACGATTACTTCGCAACCATCCTCCCCGGTGAGCCGGGCCAGGGTGGCAGGCAGCACTCGCTCCTCGTTCAAGGTGGGAATGATCACCGAGATGATCGTTCTCATAGCAGACCGTGGGCGCGGGCCAGACAAAGGTCGTCCGGAGTGTCGATGTCCTGAAGTTCTGGGAGCAGGGTGTAGTCCAGGCGCCCTTGACGCAGGCGACAGAGGGTGGTTGCCAGGACCTGCGTCGTTGACCAGGGGATATCAGCAAAGAGCAGCGGCAATGCTTGTGCGGCGGAGGGGGCGGTGAGGCCGATGAGGTAGTACCCGCCGTCTAGGGTGGGACCGATGACCGCCGGGACATTTTCCAGGGCGGTCAAAGCCTGGCGGAGAATGGTGCTTCCCAGACCGGGAATGTCAGTGCCGAAAAGAATCGCCGCCTTTGCCCCTTCGGCAAAGGCGCTGGTGAAGGCCGCCGCCATGCGCTGACCGAGATCGCCCTCTGGTTGAGCGAAAAACGACAGAGGCCCGAGCCAGGCCATCATCGTTTCCGCCGAGGCGCCGTGATAGTGGACGGTCAGATCGGCAATATGGTCGTTTTGCAGGGTAATGGCCTCGCCGACCATTCTTTCCGTCAAGCGCTGCTGTAACCTGGCCGCACCCTGCGGACCCAGGGCAGGAATCAGCCGTGTCTTGCACTGGCCTGCCTGCGCAGAGCGGGTGAAGAGGAGCAGGCGGGGAATGGCGGTCATGGCGCGGGTAGGAGTCGGAGTCAGGATCTTTTCTCGCCAGTAGTGATAATGGTCACGCAGTTGCGGCCGTTTTTCTTGGAGAAATATAGTCCGCGGTCGGCGGCTTCGATCAGCTCCTGTTGTGTGGGGTGATCGTCCTTGGCAAACTGTACGCCGCCGGCGCTGATGGTGACCTTGATGGTCGCGTCGTTATAGGAAGTGGTAACGGCGGCGTCGCACCGCCGCAAACGCTCGGCAAAGACCCGCAGGCCGATGCGGTCGGTCTCGGGGAGGATAACCATGAATTCCTCGCCGCCGTAACGGGCGACGATGTCACTCGGTCGCACCGCTGCGACAAGGGCGTCGGCCAGGTTGATCAACACCTGATCCCCCGCCGGGTGGCCATAGGTGTCGTTG
>CAYSON010000292.1:0-4985 GCA_964432635.1 uncultured Desulfopila sp. | reverse complement strand
ACGGCATCAGCCGGGGGATCGAAGCGCACCTCGCCAGGGCATCCGTCAAAGCTGAGCTCTTTTATGAGTACCTCGACGCCAAGCGCAGCGACGACCAGATCCACCAGGCCAACCTTCTGCAACTCCTCCGCCACAAGTACGGCAAGCGTCGCTTCGACGCTATCATCGTCAGCGACGATTTCGCCTTCTCCCTGCTGCTGAAGCACCACCACGAACTGTTTGCGGAGACGCCGGTGGTCTTCTGCGGGGTCAACTACTTTGAGGAGAAAATGCTCGGCGGCAACCCCTGGATCACCGGGGTGGTCGAGACCTTCAGCCTCAAGGACAGCATCGACGCCGCCCTGCATATAGAGCCACAGTTGCAGCGGGTGGTGGCCATCGTCGACGACACCATCACCGCCGCCGCCAACCGCAAACTCCTTGACAACCTGATGCCCCGCTACCAGGGACGGCTGCGTTTCGACTACTTCGAAGGGCAGACCATGGCCCAGCTGCAGCAGAGCTGTGCCGAGCTGCCGGACAACAGCGCCGTGCTCTTGCTCAGCTTCACCAGGGACAAGGCCGGAGAGGTCTTCTCCCTGGAGCGCAGCGCCGAACTGCTCAGCCCCCATTGCCGGGTGCCGGTGTACAGCGTCTGGGATTTTCATCTCCACCGCGGCATCCTCGGTGGTATGCTCACCTCCGGCGAGGCCCAAGGGGAGAAGGCAGCCGAGCTGCTGCTGCGCGTGCTCTCGGGGGAAGCCCCCGCCGCCATACCCGTGGTCAAGGAGGGTTCGAACCGGCTGCTCTTTGATTACCGCATCATGCAGCGCTTTTCCATCCCCCCGCATCGGTTGCCGCCTGGGTCGACCATTGTCAACCAGCCGCTGTCCTTCTACGAACAGCATCGCGCCCTTGTCCTCCAGGCGGCCCTGGCCTTTCTCCTGCTGCTTTCGGTGATCGTCATCATCAGCGCTAACCTGGTGCGCAGGCGAACAGCGGAAAAGGCGCTCAAGCGCAGCGAACAGCGACTGCGCGGCATCTTCGCGGCGGCCGAGTCGGTGGCTTTTGTTATTGCCGACGGCAGCGTCCCGCTGCCCAAGGTCATCGATTTCAGTCCCGGGGCGGAGAGGATGTTCGGCTACCGTAGCGAAGAGATAGTCGGCCACCCGGTCTCCCTCATCCACCTCCCCGAAAATGTCACTCAATTTTCCGTGCGCCGTCGCACCATGATAGAGACCCAGCAGGGGCTCTCCGCGGAAACCACCCTGGTGCGTAAGGGCGGCCAGCGCTTTGCTGCCCTGTTCTCCATCCATCCCCTCCTCGACGAGCGCGGGGAGATATGGGCGACCCTGGGGGTGAGCATCGATATCAGCGAACAGAAACGCATCGAGGCGGCGCTCAGGGAAAGCACCGCCCGCTTCCGCGAACTCTCCGAGATGCTGCCGGAAGCGATCTTCGAGATCGATTTCGCCGGCCGAGTGCTCTTTCTTAACAAAAGCGGCATGGAGCATTTTGGCTTTACTGCCGAGGAGATCTCGGCAGGCATCAACGCCTACGATTTTTTCCCGGGAGAGGAGAAGGAGAAGCTGAAAATTAATCTTTCTCGGTTGATGCACGGCGAACAGATGGGGCTGAACGAATATCTCGTGCACGACAAGCACGGTAGACATTTTCCGGTAATGACCAGATCGGCCCTGGTGCACAAAGACGGCCAAGCAGTTGGCCTGCGCGGTTTCTTGATCGACATCAGCGAACGCAAACGCCTCGAAGAAAACCTCCATAAGGCCCAGCGGCTGGAGGCCATCGGCACCCTCGCCGGCGGCATCGCCCACGACTTCAACAATATCCTCATGGGCATCGAGGGCCGGGCCTCGCTGTCGCTACTTGCCCTGCCGCAGGACAACCCGCTGCGCGAGCACCTCAACTGCATCGAGGAGTATGTGAAGAGCGCCGCCTCGCTCACTGCCCAGCTCCTCGGCTTCGCCCGGGCCGGAACCTACAATATGATTCCCACCGACATCAACGAGTTGGTGCGCAAGACCACCTCTATGTTCGGTCGCACCAGGAAGGAGCTGAGCCTGAATCTGCATCTTGAGGACCGCCTGCCGGCAACACGGGTTGACCACAATCAGATCGAGCAGGTGCTGCTCAACCTGCTGGTCAACGCCTGGCAGGCCATGCCCGGTGGCGGCCGGATGGAACTGGCCACTACCAGCCGCGAGATAAGCGAGTCGGAAGCGAACATGCTCACCCTTGAACCCGGGCTATTCCTGACCGTCACCGTCACCGACAATGGTATCGGCATCGACGAGGAGATCCGCCACCGCATCTTCGAGCCCTTTTTCACCACCAAGGAGCCCGGTCGCGGTACCGGCCTCGGCCTGGCCTCGGCCTACGGCATCGTCAAGAATCACCACGGCACCATCACCGTCACGAGCCGCAAGGGCGAGGGGGCCCAGTTCACCATCTTCCTGCCGGCAACCGGAGAGAGCCCAAAGAGGCCAAGCATAGTCGATGGCGCCGTGCTGCGCGGCAAGGAATCGATCCTCCTCGTCGATGACGAACCCATGATCCTCGAGGTGGCCACAGCCATGCTTGGCCACCTCGGCTACCAGATCACCTCTGCCGTTGGCGGCGCCGAGGCGATCACCTGGTATGGCGAGCACTGGCGACAGGTCGACCTTGTCATCCTCGACATGATCATGCCGAACATGGGCGGGGCCGAGACCTTCAGACGCCTGAAAGAAATCAATCCCGCGGTGCGGGTGCTGCTGTCGAGCGGCTACAGCATGGACGGGCAGGCGGAAGCCATCATCGCCGAGGGCTGCCTCGGCTTCATGCAAAAGCCCTTCGATCTGTTGCTGCTATCGCAAAAGCTCCGCGAAATCCTCAACAACCCCCAGTGAAGACTGGTGGGGCGCGGCTTTTTCCCGGCACTAACCTTTATTTCCTCGGAGACAAGGGATATTGTTGACCGAGAACGAGTGAACCGCAGCGCGCCAAACAGGAAAGGGAGGGGGCATGGCACAAGTTATCACTGGAATTTTTCCTGCAGTTCTCAAGGATAAGAGCAAAAAGGACGACAAACCGGTGCCGAGCTATGTGCTGCATCTCTCCATCGCCTTCTCCGATCCACTCATCTGGCGCCGCCTGCAGGTTCCCGGTGAGTACACCCTTGCCCAGCTGCACCAGGTCATCCACAAGGCCATGGGCTGGAGCAACGGCTACGTCCATCAGTTCCTGGTGGGCAAGATCTGCTACGAGCCGACCCTCAATCTCCCGGGACCGCGCGAGTCGAAACGGTTCGATGAAAAATTCTACAAGCTCTTCACCCTGGAAGAAGACATGCATTTTCTCTTCACCTATCTCTACGGTGCCGGCGAAGGCTGGGAGCATCAGCTGCATGTGGAGGAAATCGTCCCGCACACCAGGGAGCTGAAGCACCCCCTGGTGCTGTCCGGCGAACGCGCCTGTCCACCGGAGACGGTAGGCGACATTCACGAATACCAGAACCTGCTGATCGCCATGGAAACGGCAGGCCACAAGCAGCAGAATCGCCTCTGCGACCTCGCCGGCCAGCCCGACTTCGATCCCGCCTTTTTCGATCTCGAGGCCGCGAAAAGGCGGCTGAAAGAGGGGTAGCGGCCCTTCGTCGAATTTATCGTCTAAGATTTACCCCTTCGTCGCCGATAAGAAGAAAGAAGATCAATACGTATCAAGGTGGACCATGGAGTACAGGATCATCGGCGGCGGCAATATTGCCTATTTCGACAACAGCACTCGCACTGTGCGGCAAGGTGCCACTGCCGACAAGGGGCAGACCGCGGCGACCGCAAAGAACAGCGGTTTTGAAACCATATTGCAAAGCTCCGCGCAACGCCACAAGGTGAAACCGTCCGCCCAGCAACGCCCTGCGATGGCACCGATGCACAGTCCCTCGCCCGCCGCGGTTCAACTCCCGCCTGCTGCAGCCAAACCACAACGCCTTTCCCCTGTCGACACCGCCGTACCATCGACCTCGCGGGTGCAAACCCCAGAGCGCAGCCATACGCTCAAGGCCGGCGACACCGTCTGGGGGTTGGCGGTCAAGGTGTATCAGGTCGATCCGCAAGAGATCATCAAGCTCAACAATATCAGCGATCCCCGCAAACTCCAGGTCGGCCAGGTGCTGCGCATCCCCGGCAAGATGCAATCAACCGACAAGGAAGCGGTGGTGGCCAGCTGGTACGGCAAGGAACACCATGGCCGGCCCATGGCCAACGGCGTCCCCTACGATATGCACGCCCCAACCATCGCCCACAAGGAGCTCCCCCTGGGCACCCGCGTCCTCCTCGAAAACCCCGTCACCGGCGAAAAAGCCACCGCCACCGTCACCGACCGCGGCCCCTACATCTCCGGCCGCGACGTCGACCTCAGCTACCACCTGGCACAACGCCTCTCCCTGGAACGCCAGGGCGTGGGCAGTTTAACCATGGAGATTCTCTAGCCCCTCCACTGGGGGTATAGCCGTCTCGCCACGATTGTCGCCAGGACTGTATTTGCTGTTGCCAGTTTCAAACATTTGTTTTATTTCTTTGTTTACAGCAAACAGCAGGGGGCTCGCCATGAACGACCATCCCGCCTCCACCAAGGAGCGCATTCTTATCGTCGCCGGCGATATCTTCGGCGAAAAGGGCTACAAAGATACCACCATCCGCGCTATCGCCGCACAGGCCAAGGTCAACGTGGCGGCAGTCAACTACCACTTCCGCGACAAAGAAGGTCTCTACTCCGCCATCCTCGAGGAGGTCTTCCACACCGGTTTCACCCGCTTTCCCGGCGACATGGATCTGCCGCCCCAGGCCTCGCCGCAGCAGCGGCTACGCGCCTTTGTGCGTGCCATGTTCTATCGGCTGCAGAGCCGCGAGGGCTGGGGTGGTCTGGCCGGACGCGGCCGCCTCATCGCCCGGGAACTGCTTGCCCCCAGCCCGTCCTTCGAGACCAGGCTCGACCGCTATATCAAA